>NZ_CBDTNW010000020.1:0-2727 GCF_965361815.1 Rubneribacter sp. | reverse complement strand
AGCTCGCGCTCGATGGCCCCCTCGTCGGTGAGGTCGGTGATCTTGTGCACGCTGATCAGCTTGTGCAGCTGCTTGGTGATCTGCTCGAAGGCCACGTCGTCGGCGTTGACGATGGCTGTGACGCGCGACATGGTGGGGTCTTCGGTAGGGCCCACCGACAGCGACTCTATGTTGAAGCCGCGCCGCGAGATGAGGCCGGTCACGCGCGAGAGCACGCCGGGCTTGTTCTCCACCAGAACGGACAGGATGTGCTTCATGGCGCTCATCGCGCGCCCCCCTTCCCGCCGTCGGACTCGGGCACGTCGGTGCGCACCGCGCCCACGGCCACGTCGATGGCCCCGATGACATCGTCGAGCGCCCGCCCCGGCGCCACCATGGGGTACACGTTCTGGTCGCGCGAGATGGCCACGTCCAGCAGGTAGGGTCCTTCGGCCGCCAGCATGCGGGAGAGAGCCGCGTCCAGCTCCTCGGGCCGCTCGATGCGCTCGCCCTCCCAGCCGTAGGCGTCGGCCAGCTTCACGAAGTCCGGCGTATCGTCCAGAAGCGTGTTGGAGTAGCGCTCGCGGTAGAACAGGCGCTGCCACTGGTGCACCATCCCCAGGCACCGGTTGTCCATGATAAGAACCTTCACCGGCACGCCGTGCACGGCGGCCGTGGCCATCTCCTGGCTGTTCATCTGGAACGACCCGTCGCCGGCCACGCACACCACCTGCTTGTCCGGGCACCCGATGGCGGCCCCGATGGCCGCGGGGAAGCCAAACCCCATGGTGCCCAGCCCGCCCGAGGACAGAAAGGAGCGCGGCGTCTCGCGGTCGATGCTCTGGGCGGCCCACATCTGGTGCTGCCCCACCTCGGTGACCACGATGCTCTTTCGCGGATCGAGCAGCGCGGAGAGCTTGCGCATGACCATCTCGGGCACGATCTCGTCGGGGTTGTCGCCCACGCCGGGATGGTAGAAGGGGTAGCGCGTGCGCCAAGCGGCGATCCGCTCCATCCACTCGTCTGTGGCCGGGCGCGCGCCGGCTTTCTCCAGCGACGCCGCGATGGAGGCCAGCACGCCCTTGAGGTCGCCCACGATGGGCACCTGCACCTCGCGCACCTTGCCGATCTCGGCCGGATCGATATCGATGTGGATGACGTCGGCGTGCGGCGCGAACTCGGAGAGCTTGCCCGTCACGCGGTCGGAGAAGCGCGCGCCGGCGGCTATGATGAGGTCGCTTTCGGTCATGGCCAGGTTCGCGTACTTCGAGCCGTGCATGCCCACGGGACCTAGGTTGAGCGGGTGCGACGCGGGGAAGGCGCCCTTGCCCATGAGCGTGGTGACCACGGGGATCCGCATGATCTCGGCCAGGTGCACCAGTTCCTCCGACGCGCCTGAGGACACCACGCCGCCGCCCACGTAGAGCACGGGGCGCTCGGCGCGCTTGATGCGCTCCACCGCCTGGCGGACCTGCTTGGCGTTGCCGCGGTAGGTGGGCTTGTAGGAGGGCAGGCTCACGTCGTCGGGGTACTCGAACACCATCGTCTCGGAGGCCAGGTCGCTCGGCACGTCGATGAGGACCGGGCCGGGACGCCCCGTCTTGGCGATGTGGAACGCCTCGCGAAACGTGCGCGTGAGCTCGTCGGTGGACTGCAGAAGGTAGCTGTGCTTGACCACCGGCATGGTGATGCCCACGATGTCGGACTCCTGGAACGAGTCCGTGCCGATGACGCCGCGTGGCACCTGGCCCGTGATCACCACGAGCGGCACGCTGTCCATGTAGGCCGTCGCGATGCCCGTGACCGTGTTCGTGGCGCCCGGGCCGCTGGTCACAACGACCACGCCCACGTTGCCCGTGGCCCGCGCGTAGCCGTCGGCCTCGTGCACCGCGCCCTGCTCGTGGCGCGCGAGCACGTGGGTGATCTGCGTCGAATCGTAGAGCGCGTCGTATATCTTGATGGCCTGGCCGCCCGGATAGCCGAACACCAGATCCACGCCCTCGGCCTCCAGCGAGGCCACCACGGCCTCGGCCCCTATCATCTGCCTGCCCTGCTTGTCCGTGCGGCTGCCCAGCCCGCGCGGCGCGCCCACGGCGGCCGCAGTGGCGCCGGGACGCCTCTGCCCTTCTTCGCTCATGACACGTACGCCCCCTTGTCTGCCGAGGTCACCAGCTTGGCGTACTTCGACAGCACGCCGTGGTCGTGCTTTTGCGCCGGCGGTTCCCATGCCGCGCGGCGCCGCGCCAGCTCCGCGTCGTCCACGTGCAGCGTGAGCGCGCCGCCCTCTATGTCCACCGTGATGAGGTCGCCCTCCTCGACAAGCGCGATGGGGCCGCCCGCCGCGGCCTCGGGGCTCACATGCCCCACGGCCGGGCCCTTCGTGGCGCCGGAGAAGCGCCCGTCGGTGATGAGCGCCACGGACGTGGACAGGCCCATCCCGCAGATGGCCGAGGTGGGCGTGAGCATATCGCGCATGCCAGGGCCGCCCTTGGGGTCCTAGTAGCAGATGACCACCACGTCGCCCGGCTCTATCCGGCCGGCGTTGATGGCCGCGCAGGCGTCCTCCTCGCCCTCGAACACGCGCGCGGGGCCCGTGTGCGTGAGCATGGAGGGGTCCACGGCGCTCTTCTTCACGACGGCGCCGTCGGGAGCGATGTTGCCGTGCAGCACGCGCAAAGCGCCCACCGGGGAGAACGGGTTGTTGTGGGGGCGCCCGAACCCGCCGTCCGCGCCCACGCAACAAAACTT
>NZ_CBDTNW010000019.1:0-14981 GCF_965361815.1 Rubneribacter sp. | reverse complement strand
ATTAAACATGCTGTGGAGAGAGGGGGCGCCCCCGGCCAAGAGAGAGAATGGGTGGTCGGTTTTCAGCTTACTGCTCGGCCACGAGCTTCACCACGTGAAGCGCCTCGGTCATCGTGCGGCCGCAGGCCACGCCGTGCATCTGGTCGGGGTAGTTGCCGCTGAACAGCGATCCCGAGCAGTCGCCGACGCAGTACAGGCCCTCGATGGGCTCGAAGTCGGTGCCGAGCGCCTGGCAGTCGGCGTTGATGCGCACGCCGTCGATGGTGGTGAGCAGCGTGCCGCCCAGCGTGGCGCCGAAGAACGGCGGGGTGCGCAGCTCGGACAGGCGGTAGGCCTCCTTGCCGAAGTCGACGTCCTGCTGCATGTCGTACAGCTCGTTGTAGCGCTCGCAGGTGGCGAGGAACGTCTCTTTGGCATCGCCCTCGAAGCCCAGCTTGTCAGCCAGCTCCTCCAGCGTGTCGGCCTTCTGCAGGCGGCCGTCGGCCAGCTCCTTCTCGAAGTAGCCGTCCAGGTCGTAGCCGCCGTCCTCCTTCTTGAAGGCCAGAACGCCCATGCGCGTGCCGGCCGAGCAGCCCAGCGTGTGGAAGCGCTGCACGTCGTCGCCGAAGTTGCCGTCCCACACGCTCACGTACACGCCGCCGGGCTGCTGCGCCGCCGCGTGCGGCAGGTAGTCGTAGTCCGCCGACTCCAGCGCGAAGCGCTCGCCGCGCAGGTTCACCTTGAGGAAGGGCTGCGTGCCGGGGTTGAACTGGCCGTTGCCAGGCCACTGCGGGTTGCCCGCCTCGATGGACTCCTGCGTGTAGCCCGCCGTGGTGCCGGGGGCCACCAGGCCGCGGTCGAAGATCATCGTGGCGCTGGTGATGTCCTTCACCGCGCCCGCCCACAGGGCGGCCTTGATGCCGTCGCCGGTGTTGTTCTGGTTGTAGCCGAGCGCGGTCACAGACGCGGTGGTGATGGGCGAGAGCGCCGAGAGCATGGCCGGGTTGGCGGAGTAGCCGCCCGTCGCCAGCATCACGCCCTTGCGCGCGTTGATCTGCGTGTAGCCACCGTCGGTCTTGAAGATGGCGCCCGTCACGCGGCCGGAGTCGTCGGTGACGAGCTTGGCCAGCTCGTGCTTGTAGGACACCTCGTAGCCGTTGTCGTTCATGACCTCTTCGAACAGCTTGTTGCGCTCGGGCACGCCGTCGCGGCCTCCCTCGGCGTTGCCGTAGTGATGCTCGCCGCAGGGGGTGTAGAACTCGGTGGCGCCCATGCCGCCCGGCATCTCGAACTCGTCGGCGATGACCATGGCGCCGGCCGCGCTCATGTGCTTGTCCACGAACTCGAACATGGCGTTGCTCTCGTTCATCCACATGTTGATGAGGTTGTGGTCGCACGTGCCGCTGGAATAGCGGGCCCACTCGCCGTGCAGACGGGCGCGGTCGGTGTAGTGGCCCTGGTCGGTGAAGGGCTTGGTGTCCACGGCGTTGAACCAGTGACGCGTGGCGCCCACCTCGGAGCTTTTCTCGCACAGGATGAAGTCCATCTTCTGCTCGGAGGCGTACGCGCCGGCGATCATGCCGGCGTTGCCCGCGCCCACGATGAGCAGGTCCGTGTCCTTCGTCTCGGTGATGTCGCCCTCGGCGATCTCCGGCGGCGCGCCCAGCCAGTCAACCGTGATGGCGGCGCTGCCGTCGTCCACGGCCACCACGCTGTTGTCGGCCGCGCCGGCGGCGCCTTGCGCGCCGGATGCCTTCTCGGCCTCGGCCGTGCCCGCGGCCTTCGGCGCGCATCCGGCCAGACCGAGCGCGGCCAGCGCGCCGGCGCCCGCCGCGCCTCCGATGAAGCTGCGGCGCGAGATGCCGCGAGTCTGCATGTCCTTCATGGGCTCCTCCTTCTGAGCGTTTTCTGAACGGCCTGCCGCCTTGCCGGGGCGGGCCGTTTCCCTCGCTGTGCATCCTATGCCGCCACCGCAGCTCCCGCACCACCCCGCCCGGGGCGTTTTCGCCGGTCGGAGCGGGGCGAGCGCGCTCCCCCCGCTGGGGTGAGCATGCGCGTTTTGGCCGATGGGGGCGCATTTGCGTGAATTACCCTCGATTCTCTCACCGCAATGCCCTACAATGGCAAGATGCGATCACGAAAGGGGAGGGAGCCTTTGCAACTGATCGGAACGCGTCTGCGCGAGGCCGCAAGCGGCGGCACGCTTCTGTGCGTGCTCGGTCTGGCTTGCCTGGGAGGCGCCGGCAACGTCATGAACGCGAGCCTTTACGCGCGCGTGGCCGAGTACTTCGGCATCGCGCGCGAACTCTCCACGCTCTCTTTGGGCGTTTTGTTCTTGGCCGTGTTCCTGGTTGCGACGCGTCGTCCGGCGCTGCTTGATCGACGGCTGCTGACGATGGCGGCGCTTGGCTGCGCGCTCACGGCGGCGTTCGTGCTCGAGTTCGCGCTGGCGGCTGGGAACGGCCCGCTGTCGGTGGCGGGGTTCCTCTTTTCCAACGCCGCCTCGGCATGGGCCTCCGTGATGTTGGTCTGCGGGCTTTCATCCTTGGAATCGCCGAATGCGAGGCTGGTCGGCGTGGTGTGCGGCATGGCGCTGGGAGAGGTGACGAACGCGGTCCATCCGCCTGTTCCGTTCGAGCTGGGCGTCATTGAGATGGTGGGCTTGTTCGCGTTGGTCATCATGCTGCTCTACCGTCGCAGCGGTCCGGTGCTCGACAAGGTTGCCCAGGGGGAGCGGCCCGCCAGCCTGGAGCTTTCCAACCCCGAATCGTTCTTGCAGCCAGCACACGCGCTCTTTTTGTGCGTGGGCTTGTTCAGCGTGGCCACCGGGTACGGGCTGACGTTGAACGAGGTGGCGCATGCGCCCGTTGCCGTGGACGCGTCGGCGGCGGTTCTGGCGGGCGTGGCGCTTTGGATGCTGCTCTCGAGGGGCCGCGACAAGGAGGACTCGCTGTTCTCGTTCGCGATGCTTTTGGTGGTGGCCGGGTTCATCATCGCGCCGTTCACGTTTTCGACGGATCTGCCGTCGGCCAACGCCTTGCTGCGCATCGGCGTGCGCTGCTTCGACATGCTGGCGTGGCTGGTGGTGCTGGCGGTGGGCGGGCGCAACCTGTACGCGTTGCTGCCGACGTTCGCGCTCGTGCGCTGCATGAGCGCGCTCGGCACCGACGTGGGCGCCGTGGCGGGCCACACCACCAACGACCTGGTGGGCACGAACGGCGAGGCGGCCATGCTCATCGCCGAGGTGGTACTGTTCGCGTTCGTGGCTTTCCTGTGGCTGGGGTTTCGCAGGTTCAGCTTCAGCGAGACCATCCAGGGGATCGTCGGGGTGGGGCCGCAGATTGCCTTCGGAAAGCCAGGCGACGGGCAGGCGGTCAAGGAGGGTGGGGGACGGGACGCGCCGGACGCGGCCTCCTCCATCGAGGAGCGCTGCGCGCGCATCGGGTCTGAGTGCGGCCTGACCGAGCGCGAGGTGGAGATATTCGGGATGCTGGCCCGCGGCCGCAACGGCCGCTTCGTCATGGAACACTACGTCATCTCGCGCAACACCGTGAAAAGCCACGTCAAGCATATTTACGCGAAGCTGGGCGTCCATTCGCAGCAGGAGCTGATCGACCTGGTGGAGCGTGCGGGCTGACCGAAAGCGGGCGATGGGGCGGAGCGCCCCTTATGCTTCCAGCAAAAACCGCTCCACCTCGCGGTTGAAGGCTTCGGGGTTTTTGGCGGCCACGAAGTGGTCGCCGGGGACGAGGGCCAGGCGCGCGTTCGGGATGCTTCGCGCGATGAGGCGGGTGTGGTCCTCGCGGATCATGTCGTTTTCGCCTGCGATGACGAGCGTGGGCGCGGCGAGCGCGGCCAGCTCCTCCGGCGCGACGTTCGGGTCGTCGACCATAAGCCCCAGCATCTCGGCGTTCGCACGGGCCTTCGCGCTGAAGCGGGCGAACAGGCGCGCTGTGCGGTAGCCCAGTTCGATGGGCGCCTGCACGGATCGCTTCACGCCGCGGGCGTTGAGGTTCGCTCCGTTGAGGACGAGCTTGCCCACGCGCTCGGGGTGGGCAAGCGCGAACACGAGCGCGATGTTGCCGCCGTCGGAGAACCCCAGCAGGTGCGTGCGCTCGATGCCGCGCGCGTCCAAAAACGACAGCAGGTCGCAGGCGAACTGGCGGATGGTGAAGGGCGCCTCCCCGCGCGGCGAGCGCCCGTGCCCGCGCGTGTCGAGCGCAAGGACGTGGAAGCGCTGCGAGAAGCGCTTGATCTGGTGCGCGAAGTAAGTGCCGTCCTCGCCGTTGCCGTGCAGCAGGACAAGCGGCTCGCCTTCGCCGGCCTCCTCGCAGTGAAGCTCGATGTCCATGCGCGCTCCTTCTTTCGCCTCTGTTGCTCAGTATGCATGATTTCGTTACATCATACCTTACGAGCGAGGGCATTCCTTCGCTCGTCTGCCGTATCGACCGGACGTTCTGTACCTCGCTCTTTTGAGTGTGCTATACTGACCCGTGCGCTTTAGCGCAATAGAGTGAAGGAGTGGAAGGGTGCCGGGCTAACCCTCGGCATGGAGGGAGGGACCTCCGCCTTCCCGAAGGGATGGGAGACACCGATGAAGAAGAGGCTTTTGGCGCTGGTCGCGGCGTGCGCGACGCTTGCGCTCTCGGCGGTGCTGCTGGCGGGCTGCTCGGGCGGCGGCGATGCGCAGCAGAGCGCGAACACGGACAACGCGTCCGGCGACGGCACGTTCACGCTGGCCGTCGGGTTCGACCAGGGCTACCCGCCTTACGGCTACGTGGGCGACGACGGCGAGTTCACGGGCTTCGACCTGGATCTGGCTCAGGCCGTGTGCGAGAAGATGGGCTGGGATCTGAAGCTTGAGGCCATCGATTGGGACGCGAAGGACGCGCTCATCGGCAGCGGCACCATCAACTGCATTTGGAACGGATTTACCATGGAGGGCCGCGAGGACGGCTACACGTTCTCCGATCCCTACATGCTCAACGAGCAGGTGGTGGTCGTGCGCGCCGACAGCGACATCGCGTCGCTGGACGATCTGGCCGGCAAGACGGTCATGACGCAGGTCGACTCCGCAGCGCTCGACGTGCTGGAGGACTCCCAGGCCGACCTGGCCGCCACCTTCGCAGGCGGCGCGCCGCAGACCATCGGCGATTACAACAACGCGTTCATGCAGCTTGAGTCCGGCATGGTGGACGCCGTGGCGTGCGACCTGTCCATCGCCGCATACCAGATGGCCGCCAACCCCGACAAGTACGTGCAGCTTGACGCGCTGTCCACCGAGCATTACGCTGTCGGCTTCAAGAAGGGCGACACCGAGCTTGCCCAGCAGGTGACCGATGCCCTCAAGCAGCTCGACGAGGACGGCACCGTGAAGGAGCTGTGCGAGAAGTACGCCGACCAGGGCATCTCGTACGACAACTGGGTGCTTTAGAGTTTCGCCGGCCCATCGGCCGGCGAAGCCGCTCGACGCCGCGGGACGCTCCGGTGCCGGATCTTGCCCTTTCATGCTCGCCCTCACGCGACCTTGCGCAAACGAGGTTCGCAGAGCGCGCCCGCTCGGGCGCATAGTGTGGGAGCAAACACGCCACTGGCCTGTTTGCCGGCTGCATGACGGGGCACCCTCCGGCGCTGGAGCGTCCCTCGCTGACTTGGGCGGACGGCGCAGCTTGGGTGGATCGGTGGAATTTTGGGCTGCGAAGCCGCGAGTTCGGGGGCCGTGGAGCCAACGGCTTTGGAGGACCGGCAAGCTTTTGGGTTCTGGAGCCGGGAGTTTGGCAACCGGAAGGTTTGCAGGACCGATGAATTTTGTAAACCAATGAGGTTTTGAGCTTCCAGGAAAGGACGGACATGGAATTCGCGACCATGATGGAGCTTTTGGGCTCGGGATTCGTGTTCACGCTGCAGATCTTCCTCACGACGCTCGTGGGCGCGCTGCCGCTTGGCGTGGTGGTGGCGCTCGCGCGCATGAGCCGGTTCAAGCCGCTCGCGCTCCTTGCGCGCTTCTACATCTCGGTCATGCGCGGCACACCGCTCATGCTGCAACTCATGGCGCTCATGTTCGGGCCGTACTATCTGCTGGGTTTGCAGATGGGCAACGACTGGAAGTACGTGGCGTGCAGCGTGGGCTTCATCGTCAACTACGCGGCCTACTTCGGCGAGATCTACCGAAGCGGCATCCAGTCCATCCCGCGCGGCCAGTACGAGGCCGCGGCGGTGCTGGGCTACTCGCGGCTGCAGACGCTCATGAAGATCGTGCTGCCGCAGGTGATCAAGCGCATCCTGCCCGCCATGAGCAACGAGGTCATCACGCTCGTCAAAGATACGTCGCTTGCGTTCGTGCTCGGCATCATGGAGATGTTCAGCCAGGCGAAGGCGATAGCCGCCTCTCAGGTGAGCATGGTGCCCTATGTGGTGGCCGGCGTGATCTACTGGGTGTTCAACTTCATTGTCGAGATCATCCTCACTCGCGTCGAAAAGCGCCTGAACTACTACCACGATTAGGAGCCGAAGATGGGAAACGAACAACCGCTGGTGCTGCTCGAGCATGCGCAGAAGGCGTTCGGCGGCACGCCGGTGCTCAAGGACATCTCGCTTGAAGTGCGCGAAGGCGAGGTGGTGGCCGTCATCGGGCCGTCGGGCGGCGGCAAGTCCACGCTGTTGCGCTGCCTCACGCTGCTTGAGACGCTGGATGCGGGAAAGCTCGCCTACGGCGACCTCGTGGTGGCCGAGACCGGCCCGGACGGACGCGCGGCCTATGCGGGCAAGGCCGTGCAGAAAGAGGCTAAGACGCGCTTTGGCCTGGTGTTCCAGAACTTCAACCTGTTCCCGCACTACACGGTGATGAAAAACGTCGCCGACGCGCCGCTGCATGTGCAGAAGCGTCCGAAGGCCGAGGTGGAGGCCGAGGCGCGCGCTCTTTTGGCGAAGATGGGGCTGGCGGGCAAGGAGGACATGGTGCCCTGCGAGCTTTCCGGCGGCCAGCAGCAGCGCGTGGCCATCGCCCGGGCGCTCGCGCTCAACCCCGAGGTGCTGTTCTTCGACGAACCTACGAGCGCGCTCGACCCGGAGCTTACCCAGGAGGTGCTCAAGGTCATCCGCGATCTGGCGGCCGAGCGCATGACCATGGTCATCGTCACGCACGAGATGAGCTTCGCGCGCGACGTGGCCGACCGCATCGTGTTCATGGACGGCGGCGTGATTGTGGAAGAGGGGCCGGCCGCCCAGCTCATCGGCAACCCGCAGCACGAGCGCACGCGCGCCTTCCTCTCGCGTTACGGGCAAGAGTAGGCTCGCGGCGGGGCGCGCCCGACGGCGGGCCTTCGGCGACGGATCCCGGCGGCAGGCCCGGTGGAGCATCCCGGCGGCGGGTCTGCCACCGGGCGTCGTGCGCCCGCCTTGTCCTCGTCCGCGCCCCGCCGAATCGCCCGGTTTGCTATACTGGGCGGGTTTTCCGGTGAAAGCAGGAGGTGGAACGTCATGTCCATCGACAGGGCGAGGGCGCATCTGCGCGCGCTCGGCATGGAGGAGCGCGTGCTCGAGTTCGAGGTGTCGAGCGCGACGGTGGAGCTGGCGGCGGCCGCGGTGGGCTGCGAGCCGGCGCGCATCGCCAAGACGCTTTCGTTCCACGTGGGCGAGCGTGTGGCGCTGGTGGTGGCGGCGGGCGATGCGCGCATCGACAACCCCAAGTTCAAGGCGCATTTCGGCTGCAAGGCGAAGATGCTCAAAGCCGAGGAGGCCGAGCCGCTTGTCGGCCACGGCGTGGGCGGCGTGTGTCCGTTCGGCGTGAACGAGGGCGTGGAGGTGTGCTTGGACGAGTCGCTGCGGCGATTCGACACGGTGTATCCGGCGGCCGGCAGCGCCGCGAGCGCGGTGCGGCTCTCTCCCGACGAGCTTGCTCGCTGCTCCGCGCCTTGCACGTGGGTGGACGTGTGCAAGATCCCGGAGGCGGACCGTGGCTAGCGCGCAGGGCGCAACGTCGAATCCCGTGATCTTCTACGTGGCCCGCCACGGCGAGACGCTGTTCAACGTCATGGGCAAGGTGCAGGGCTGGTGCGACACCCCGCTCACCGACGAGGGCGTCCGCGCGGCGCGTGCCTTGGGCCGAGGCTTGGCCGACGTGGAGTTCGCGGCGGCGTTCTCCAGCGACAGCGGCCGCGCCGTGCAGACGCTCGACGAGCTTCTGGGCGCCCGCGCCGCCGCGCGCGGCGAGGAGTACGTGCCCCGGGAGCCGTTCCTTCCCTTTTCATCCGATGCGCCATGCCCCGGCATGCCGTTTCCCATCGCGCACGACGCGCGTTTGCGCGAGTGGTGCTACGGGGACCTTGAAGGGGAGCCGGGCGAGCTTCTCCATGCGGCGCTCACGGCGGGGTTCGGGGAGGACCTTTCGCGCGAGGACCACAACCGCCGCCTGCCCGAAGTGGCCGACGTGCTGGCCGCCGCCGATTCGTCGGGCCGCGCGGAACGCTTCGATGCCATAGAGCGCCGTCTGCGGGGGTTCTTCGGCGAGACGGGCGCCGCCCTGCGTGCGGCCGGCGGCGGCAACGCGCTCGTGGTCACGCACTCCTTCGTGGTGCGGACGCTCGTCTACCTGGTGGATCCGGTGCGCGTGAACGACCCGGCGAAGATCCCCAACGCCAGCGTCACCGAGCTTCGCTTCGACGGCGAGGCGTTCGAGCTGGGCGCGATCGGCTCCACGGACTGGCAGCGGTAGGCGAAGGCGGGGGCGGGAGGGCGCGTCCGGGCGCTTGGCCGTTGCGGGGCGCTTGGCCGTCGCAGGGTGCTTGGCCGTCACGGGGCGCCCGATCGTCGCGGGGCGCGTTCGGGCGCCTAGCCTTCGGCGCGGTGCGGCAGCGGCGTGCCGGGTTCGCGCACCATGCAGCGCTCGGTCAAGCGGATGCCCGGCGCGCTTTTGCGTTCGACCACCTTGAAGCCGTAACGGCCGTACAGTCCCTCCAGCCGGTCGGAGTAGCAGTCCAGACAGGCGCGCACGCCGCGCTCGTCGGCGAGCAGGAGGAAGGGCGTCATCAACCGATTGAAGGCGCCGGTCCCGCGATGGGCGGGGTCCACGCCGATGGAGTAGAAGTAAAGGTAGTCCTCGCCGTCTGCGATCCGCCGCGCCGGCCAATCGGTGTCGGAGGCGGCCTCCAGCTTCCGGGCCTGTCGGTTGAGGATCTCCCGCTCCCGTTCGCTCAGCTCCTCTTGCAACAGGGCGGCGGAGCGCGCCTGCACGTCCTCCCACGACGTGTCGGCCAAGTCGCTGCGCAAAAAGGCGTTTGCCGCGCCCGCTTCGTCGGGAAGCGCGTGGACGCATCCGTAGGGCGCGGTGGCGCGGTAGTCGGACCGGATGACCGCGCGCGTGATGGCAAGTTTCCGCTCCGGGGGAACGTCGAGGGCGGACAGCCAGGCGATATGCCACCTCTCCTCAAGAAAGCAAAGCCCCACCATGTCGGCGAGCCTGTCCAGGAGGGCGGTTTGTTCGGGTTGCACGGTCGTGAGGCCGGGAACGTTCATGCTGCATCCTTTCGCGGCGCCCGGCGCGCAGTGCACGATGCACGCCGTGCGGTGCCCGGCGCGCGACACGCGGTGGCACGCAAGGCGGGGGCGTCGATTCGGTTTCGGGTTGTTTCCGATTCTCGCACGGACCGCCGCTCTTGTCGAGCGTGTGCGCTTTCCGGGTTGATACTGTCAGCAAGGCGCGGCCGCACTGCAATCCGGCCGCGCCGGCCCCCGCGCCCGCGCGAGGTTTGCTCACCTGGGACGCCGCGCGATGCGCCGCCTTTCCAACGCGCCGGCTTTCGCTTCTCCGGAAATCGCGCGCGAGCGCTTGGTGGACGATGGCCGCGCCCCTTCACTCCGCGCGTCTGTCCGGGGCGTCTGGGTCCTGGCGATCACGCCGCTCGCTCGGTCGGCGTGCCGAGGCGCCCTCCGCGTGATGCGTCGTTGGCTCTTGATCGTCCCTCTGCTCAAGGAGGTCGAGCAGCTCCTGCTTGTCGTGAACTCCGATCTTCTGGTAGATGCGCTTGCGGTAGGTCTTCACGGTGTTCTCGGACAGGTACAGCGTCTCGGCTATGTAGGGGGCCGACCTTCCGCGGCAAAACAAGACGAGCACTTCCAGCTCGCGGGGCGTCAACCCGCGCTCTTTCCCGAGCGCGCGGCACCGCTTGTCGTCGATGCCGCCGGATCGTTGCGCGGACTCCTGCAGCTCGGCGGTCAGAAGGTGCATGCCGGGGGAGCGCGCGGGCAGGAAGAACACGATCATCGCCACGATGGCGAACAGGAACGCCGGCGCGTAGGAGGCGTCGAGAAACCCGATCCTGGTGTACATCGCGAAGGCCCTTGCGGCCCAGTCGAGCAGCGATATGGCCGCGTACCCGATTGCGACGACCACGGCAGGCTGGTAGACGCTGCGCCTCCCGATATGCACGAGGAAGTAGACGAGGAACATGAACACAAGCTCGGCCGAGGCGCTCAAGAAGACCTGAACGGCGCGCGAGGCGCCGAAGTACGAGATGATGAGCAGCCCCACCGCCAGAAGGAAGTAGCCGATCTGCCAGAAGAACGTCCAGTCGACCGCCCGCTTCTTGCGAAGGGTCCACCACAGCATGAAAAGGCTGAACCCGATGTCGATGATCTGAGGAGGCAGGGCGAGCAGGGCGGAGGCTCCGTCGCCGCCGGCCAGATGGCCGAGGCTGATCGCGAACGTCTGGTTGAGGAACGACCATAGGGCGAAGAACGCGGCGATCGACAAAATGGTCTGCCACAGGTGCAGGATGGTTCTGAGCGTGTAGCGGTCCTGCGCCTTGGGCTGCGGGCAGGCGTTCTGCGGTATCTCGCGGCGCAGGATGGTCATCGCCACGAGGATGGCGCCGAACAGCCAGGGGACGAGGAAGGAGGGAAGCGCGAAGCTCAATATCTTCACGAGCGAGGCGATCATGATGCCGAAGAGGACGAGCGTCAGGTTCTCCCGGGCGTCGAGCGTCGCGTAATGGGAGCACCATCGCACGATGGACCACGACAAGGAGAAGCCGAGCGCCAAGGCGGCCGCCACCAGCCAGGGAAGCCCCGCTTCCAGAAGGGGCTCTCGGTTGAGGGCGAACAGCGCTGTGAGGCCCGCCCCAAGCGACACCCAGTCGACCATCTTGCAAGAAGGGCGCCCTTTCCGGGCGATCAGCGCGGCGGCTATGGCAAGGCTGAGAATTCCGCAGAAACCGAACTGGTTGAACCACCACAGATCGGCGGACACCGGGTAGATCCGCGAACTCGCCCAGTAACCGAAGCCGTACCAGCCCCAGAACCCTATGGAGACCTTCGCGTAGGCGAACGCCCGAGATGGTGCCATGAGATGTCCTCCCCTCCGCTGCGCAGCGACCCCCCTGCGTACAATATCCTCTTTCTCCCGCACATTGAACAGTCCCCTTTTCGGGTGACATGCTGTGAGGAATCGTCCTCTTTTGGGACGTCGCGTCGCCGGCGAAAGGCGGCTACGATAGCGGTGCAAGGCCGTTCGCGGCGTGACAGGGCGTGGCGTGACAGGGGGGACGGGGATATTGTCACATTCCCGGTTGTCATACGGCGTTGCGAGGCACCCCGGAATGTGACAATATCCCCGTCCCCCCTGTCACGCCCCCCCCCGTCACGGTCGGGAGAGCGGCAGGGAAAAGAGGCAAGGAGGGATAGACATGGACGAGAAGCTGCTGCAGACAAGAAGGCGCTTCATCAAGGCGGCGGGGCTGGCCGCGCTGGGCGCGCTGGCGGCAGGCGCGACGGGCTGCGCGGCGCAGAACCCGGAAAACGACGCGGCAACCTCGGCAGACCAGATAGCATGGGACGAGGAGTTCGACGTGATCGTCGTCGGCTCCGGCGCGGCGGGCATGGCGGCCGCGCTGACCGTGGCGACCGAGGGCGAGGGCGCACGCGCGCTGCTTCTGGAGAAGGGGAGCTCGGAGCTGGGCGGCGGCAACAGCATCTTCTCCTCGGGGGTCATCTTCACCGGCACGGACAAAGAGGCCCTTTTCGAGTACATGAAAGAGCTGCGTGGCGAGTTCACCGGCACTCCCGACGCGGTGCTCCAAGCGTTCGTTGACGAGATCGTCCACCACAGGGAATGGCTCAACGGGCTTGGCGCCACCGATGAGCAGCTGATCGACTACCCGACCAACGATCCCGAGTGGAGCGAGCTGCCACATGCCGGATCGACCCAGGCCATCTACTTCAACAAGGAGGACCCCGACGGCATCACCCATGTCGTGAAGTTCCTCGACGCGGCCCTCAAGGAGCACGGCGACGCCGTCACCCGCCTGACGGAGGCCCCGCTGACGGCGCTCGTGCAGGATCCCGACACGAAGGAGGTCCTGGGGGGCGTGTACGAGCACAAGGGGAAGAGCGTGTACGCGAAGGCGTCGAAGGGCGTCGTCATGGCGTGCGGCGGCTTCGAGAACGACGACCTCATGAAGCAGGACTACCTCTCGTACCCGCGCTCGCATCCGGCCGCTGCCGTGTGCAACTCCGGCGACGGGCACCGCATCTGCGGAAAGCTGGGCGCGGACATGTGGCATATGAACAGCTTCGCAGGGGGCTGGAACAACGCCATCAAGCTTGACGAGTCGGAGATGGCCCCGTATCGCATGCTGAAGAAGAACCAGGGCATCAGCGTGGGCATCAACGGACGCCGCTACTACATGGACTGGGACGGCTCGACGATGTACAAGGACTGGACCGGCACCGACTTGTCGCTGAACTACGGGTGCCGCCACGGGCATCAGAACGTGGGAGGGGATTGGGCGACCATCCGCCAACCCGGCATCTCGTGGTTCGTGTTCGACAGCAACGGGCTTGCGAAGAGCGCTTATCTGGGGCAATACGCCTCAAGCAACACGCTCATGACGCAGACGCAGGTGACGGAGAGCGAGTACGACGTCGATCCGGTCGCGGACGGGTACGGGTACGTCGCGGACACCTTCGAGGAGCTGGCCGAGCAGATGGGGGTGCCGGTCGAGGAGTTCGTGAAGACCATGGCCGTGTGGAACGAGGGAGTGGCCAAGGGCGAGGACGACCGGTTCCACCGTCCCGCGGACACGCTCGTCCCCATCGACACCCCGCCGTTCTACGCGGTCAAATGCGTGCCGGAGATCCTCAACACCGACGGAGGGCCGCGCCGCGACGAGAAGGGGCGGATCCTCGATTACGATGGCAATCCCATTCCGCACCTGTGCTCCGCAGGGGAGTTCGGCTCCATATGGTGCGACAAGTACCAGGGCGCCGGCAACATCAGCGAGTGCCTGGCGTTCGGGCGGATAGCCGTGCGAACCTTGCTGAGCGATCAGGGGTAAGGCTTGAGGGCCGGCTGCATGCGTGGACGTACGCAGCCGGCCCTCGGATTTTCGCATGATGTGGCAAGGGCGCGGTGACCAGGGGGACCGTGACAGCGCGCGTGACAGGGGGACGGGCGTGACAGGGGGACGGGGATATCGTCACATTCCAGTGACAGGGGGACGGGGATATTGTCACATTTCCGGTTGTCATACGACGTTGCAAGGTGCCCTGGAATGTGACAATATCCCCGTCCCCCTGTCACGGTCCGTCGAATGTGACAATATCTCAGTCACTCTATCACCTATCATCCTGTCACCCCCTGTCACGCACGGGGGGCGGTTCATTCCCGCCAGAAATCCTGAATGAGCGCCTGGCGGTCGGGGTGGCCGGTTTTCTTCAGGATGTTGTGCACGTGCGCCTTCACCGTTCCCAGCGCCAGCTGCAGCTCGCTTGCTATGTTCTGGTTGTCCTTGCCCTGCAGCACCAGCTCGAGCACCTCCTGTTCGCGCATGGTCAGACCGTGGCGTGCGCAATAGGCGGGCGCCAGGTCATCGATGTGCTGGAGGACGGTCGGGCTTTTCGCGGCCGGCGGCTCTTTGAAGCGCAGCCGCAGCGTTGTGGCCGATTCGCGCAGGCTGTAAAAGGCGAAGGCCAGCATGAGGAAATTCTCCGAGAAGTTCCGCTCCGATATGTACAGAGGGAACAGCGAGGCGTCGGTCGAATCGTTTGGCTGCCATATCAAGATCATGAGCACATCCTCGGCGAGGATGCAGAACGTCAGGCCGAGGGTGACAAGGAACAGCGTCCTTTGCCTGCGCAGGCGTATTTTCTCGACCTCCGTCGTCGCCGTGCGGTAGCGATGCAGCGAATAGGACAGGCACCAGAACAAGAAGAGCTGGCGCAGGCTGTAGAACAGCCATTGCTTGAACGGGCCCTCGGGCAGCGCCGTCACCACGATGCCGCTGAGGGCGATAAAGCACGCGGCGGGCGCGAAGAGCGCTATCGGCCGCCTCTCGTCCAGGTAGTCGCACACGATGAGCCACAATGATTCGAGCGTGCCCAAGGCGAAGAACGTCTTGAGGGCCGGGTTGTCGACAAGGTAGAACGCATCCAGCGAGTAATCGACGTTCTGTCCCAGATACTCGTACTGGAATATGAGGGCCAGGTCGAGGAAGTAGAACAGAAAGAAGAACACTGCCAGAAGATGGGGTCGCCGACGCGCGACGAAATAGGCGGAAAGGGAGATGGTGCCTGACGCTATGCAGACGAGCATGATAAGGATCGTGTAGAAGTAGAATCCGATCTCCATCGGCGCCCCCTCGTCTACCCGTCGGCCTGGCAGGATCTCTCCTCCGTTCGCAGCGATTTTATCCTGCGGGGCAAACGGGATACGACGGGGCTGGGCGGGCAATTTCGAGCAACCGGAAAGCACCAGTTCATTCGCATAATCCTTCAAGATTATTTTGGTTATAGGCTTCCCGAGGAAAAAATAATCTCCATTATTCCTTCACAGATATGCAATCTGTCTGCATGCTGTGCGCCAAGAGGGCGACCGGCATGGGCCGGCCGCGCATGATCCGAAAAGGAGGAAGCGCATGGCCGCGAAAGACTTCATCGACACCAACGACTTCACCAAGGAGGAGCTGCTCGACATGGTGGAGCTGGCCCGCTCCATGAAGGCGATGATC
>NZ_CBDTNW010000018.1:0-28821 GCF_965361815.1 Rubneribacter sp. | reverse complement strand
TGGTGCGGGCGAGAGGACTTGAACCTCCATGAGATTGCTCTCATACGGACCTGAACCGTACGCGTCTGCCAATTCCGCCACGCCCGCAACTCTTCGCTCCCGGAAAATCCCGACAGCGGATTACATGATACTCTAGCCGGGCGCTCGACGCAAGAGCCTTTTTTCGCCCGCCCCCGCGAGCCCTCTCGATTATGCAGTTTCTATTCATTCCCCCCGATCGGGCCGACACCCGCCGATGGGAAAACTTGGATAATCGTCTTCGCAGGTGAACAGTGCCGTTTATTGGGGTGCCGAAACATCGAGGAAAAACGGCACGCCATCATGCCCGACACCGCCCAATCACGCGAAAACCACTTCCCATCAGGAGCGACGTGGCAACGACAGGAAGCCTTCGGAATGATCGCAGATTATTGGATATGCATGGGAATGGCCCCGTGGCACCCCAACCACACCCCAACCGCCTCTCGAAAAGGCGCACTTGGGGTGCGATATGAAGAAGAGATTTCCATTTGACCTGGATTTATGAACTCAAGAAAGGAGGATTGCGGTTCGACTGCTTGAACCTCCATGGGGTTGCCCCCATACGGACCTGAACCGTACGCGTCTGCCAATTCCGCCACGCCCGCACTTCATGCCCCCGGCAGCGCCGAAAGCGAAAGACATAATACCGCAGCCGCGCACCCGACGCAAGGCCCTTTTTTGCGCCGCGGCGCGGGGAGCGTTGGAAGCGCGGACGGGACGCGAGCGACGCGAGACGCGGGGCGGGAATGCAGTCGGAACGCAGGCCCGGGCGTAGGTCGGGAGCGCAGTCGGGACGCAGGCGCCCGGGCGCAGGGCAGGGACGCAGCCGGAACGCAGGCACCCGAGCGCAGGGTCGAGGCACAGGGCAGGGACGCAGGGTCCGGACACAGGATCGGAACGCAATCGGAACGCAAGGTCGGAGGCGCAGTCGAGCGCAGCCGGAACGCAGGGCGCGGGCGCATCTCGGCGCTTTAAGCGTTTTTTAAGCAAGGGGTCGCTAGAATGCGGCGCATGATGACCCCGTACGAAAGGATGCATATGGCTTCCCCCTCTTCGCCCAAACGCGGCCGATCAAACGACGCGGGCAAAAACCCGGACGACGCCAAAAACGCCCGGTCGTCCCGCCCCCAGCCGGAAAAGCCCGGCGACGCGCCCGCGCCCGTCAAGCCCATCGATCCCCTGGCAAAGCCCCTGGATCCCCCGGTGAAGCCCCTCGATCCCCTGGCAAAGCCCTTGAGCCTTGATGAGTTCGCCCCTGTGCAAAGCGCGGCGAAAGGCCGCCTGTCCACGCGTCGCAAGCGGATCCTTGTCGGCGTGGTCGTGGGGCTGGTGGTGGCAGCCAGCGCAGGGTTCGCCGCCAGCCGCCTTCTGGCGCCTCCGGAGCAGCCCATGCAAACCGCCGAGGTGACCCAAGGCACCTTCGAGGAAACCGTGAGCGGCAAGGGCACCCTCGAGCCTGTCCGCACCACCATCGCCTCGCCCGAAGTGGAGGGCATCGTGGAATCCGTGAACGTTGGCGAGGGCGCGGCGGTCAACGAGGGCGACGTCCTCTACACGCTGAAAAACGACGATTTGGACCTTGCCGTGGCGCAGGCGAACGCCCAGCTGCAATCGGCGCGCGACGCGCTCACCCAGGCGAACAACAAGCTGAAGCTGGCGCGCACCACGCCGTCGTTCTCCGAGGGCCAGGACGCGCAGGGCAACCCCGTGATCGTCAACACCCAGCCCTCCCAGATATCGGATGCCGAATCCCAGGTCAATTCCGCCAAATCCGCCCTCGACTCCGCGCAGAGCACCTACGACGCCGCCGTGGCGAAGGCCGAGAAGCGCACCGTCCGCGCGAACATGGCGGGCACGGTGCTGGCCAGCAACATCACTGCGGGAACCTCCATAGCCAGCTTGTCATCGGCGAACAAGCCCCCGCTCCAGCTGTCGGACATGTCGAAGCTCATCGTGAAGATCCCCGTTTCCGAGGTGGACATAGCCAAGGTGAAGGAAGGCCAGAGCGCGCACGTGACGTTCGACGCGGTGCCGGACCTCTCCGTGCCGGCAACCGTCACCCACATCGCCCAGACCAACGAATCCTCGTCAACCGCGGCAAGCGCCGGCTCGTCGGCCACCGCCGTGCGCTACGAGGTGACGCTGCAGATCGACGCGCCCGACGAGCGCCTGAAAAGCGGCATGACCGCCCGCGCCGAAATAGCCACGACCACGGTGGAGAACGCGCTCATCGTCCCCAACGCGGCCATCGTGCGGGAAGGCGGCAAGGCGTACGTGATGAAGGCCCCCGAGGAAAAGGCGCCGGGCGCCTCTCAAAGCGAGGAGGAGGATCTTGCAGAATCCCTGGTGGAAGTGGCGGTGGAAGCCAGGGACAACAGCCAGTCGGCCGTGCGCGCGGTAAGCGGAACGCTGTCTGCAGGCGATCGCCTGATGGTCGCCTCGATGGACGCCGCAGGCGCCTCGGGAAGCCCGTCCGCCACCGATGCGGGAACGGACGCAGGCTACGAAGCGAGCCTGGCATGGTAGCCCTGCCAACGGCCTCGCAGCCCATCATCCGCGTGGAGGGCCTTCATCGCGTGTACGAAGCCGAAGGGGTGCGCACCCACGCGCTGCGCGGCGTGAGCTTTTCGGTGAACCGCGGCGAGTTCGTGGCCATCATGGGGCCCTCGGGCAGCGGCAAGTCCACGCTCATGCACGCGCTCGGCTGCCTGGACACCCCCACGCAGGGCCGCTACCTGCTAGAGGGCAAGGACCTGGCCAGCTTCTCCACCGATCAGCTGGCCGAGGTGCGCGCCACGCGCATAGGCTTCGTGTTCCAGGCGTTCAACCTGCTGCCGCGCACCACCGTGCTGCGCAACGTCATGCTGCCGCTGCTCTACACCACCTGCCCGGTTGCCGAACGTGCCGCGCGGGCGCGCGCGGCCTTGGAGGCGGTGGCCCTGCCCGAGCAGTTCCACCAGCGCAAGAGCAACGAGTTGTCGGGCGGGCAGATCCAGCGCGTGGCCATTGCGCGGGCGCTCGTGAACAGCCCGGCGCTCATCCTGGCCGACGAGCCCACCGGCAACCTGGACACGGCCACCGGCGAGCAGGTGCTGGCCACGTTCAAACGCCTGCGCGACGCGGGCCGCACCATCGTGCTGATCACCCACGAACCCGACGTGGCGGCCCACGCCGACCGCACCCTGTTCATCCGCGACGGACTGATGTATCGAAGCGCCGCAGCCATGCAAGCGGCCGGAAAGGCGGTGGCATCATGATGTTCCGCGACCTTGCCTACGAGGCGTACCATGCGCTGTCGGCCAACCGCATGCGCTCGGCCCTCACCATTCTGGGCATCGTGATAGGCATCTCGTCGGTCATCGCCATGACCTCCATGGTGGGCGGCATCCAAGACTCGATGGCCTCCGAACTGGGCGGCGACCAAGCGCGCGTCGTCAACATCTCCCCTTACGTGGAGACGGGGCAGGCCGATTTCGAAGCCCTGGCCCAGCAGATGCCCGAATACGAGCGGATAGTGCTGAGCCGCATGGGATCGGGCACGCTGCAGCATGCGTCGAAAACCTACACGCCGCAGTACGGCATCACCGGCGCGCAACCCGCTTACGCCGACGCCACGGGACTGAAGTTCTCCGAAGGCTCGTTTTTCCAGGAAAGCGACGAGCGAAGCGCCAACCGCGTGGCCGTGGTGGGCAAGGGCGCGGTGAAAAACCTGTTCGGCGACGAGAACGCCTCCGCCGTGGGGCAGGAGATCACCATAGGCGGCGACACCTTCACCATCGCGGGCGTGCTGGAGGGCAACGCGTCCACCTCCTCCTACGGCAGCGTCTACGTGCCGCTTTCCACGCTGGAGATGCGCCTGGACGCAACGAGCGAGTACCTGGGGACGGCCATCGCGCGGGGAGAGCCGACCGAGGAGCAGACGGACGCCCTTGTCAAGAAGACGGCGAAGACGTTCACCGAGATACTGGGCGGCGTCAACGCGAGCGAGACGTTGTCGGTGTACTCCATGTCGCAGCTGCTCTCGCAGATGAACACGCTCATGGGCGGGTTCGGGCTGCTGCTGGGGGGCATCGCCGCCATATCGCTTCTGGTGGGCGGCATCGGCATCATGAACATGATGCTGACCAACGTGACCGAGCGCATCCGCGAGATAGGCCTGCGCAAGGCCCTGGGCGCGCGACGGACCGACATCGTGCGGCAGTTCTTGCTGGAGGCGATCGCGCTCACCCTGGTGGGCGGCGTCGTGGGCATAGCCATCGGGTACGCCGCCTCATGGGGGCTTTCGGGAATCGTGAACGCTTTGCAGCCCACGATGTCGTTCGCGCCCGCGCTCAACGCGGCGTCGGTGGGGATTGCCGTGGGGGTGTCGGCCCTCATCGGCGTGGCGTTCGGCTTCTATCCGGCGCGGCGGGCGGCGCGGCTGGACCCCATCGAAGCGCTGCGCTTCCAGTGACGGGCGCGCGGGGGCGACGTCTGCACGGGGTACGCGGCGCTCGTGCCGGACGGGCGCGCGGAGGGCGCAGCCCTCGCAACGGGCAGGGGGCAGGGGGTGCGTCCGCGTCCCCGCACCCCATCGCCCTCGCGCGGGGACGCCCCCGCTCCATCCAACAAAGAACGGGGGCATCAGGAAGCCGCGCGCCCCTTCGCGCGTCCGCGCCCTCGCGCCCCACGCTCCACGCGCCCCGCATGATAGAATGACCTTGAGCAAGGAGGCTGCCCGTGAAGCTTTTGATCGTCGAGGACGACCGCCGTCTTTCGCAGACGCTTGTGGAATGCGTCGCCCCCACATTCACCGCCGACCAGGCGTTCGACGGGGCCGAAGGGCTCTACTTCGCCGAGCAGGGCGTGTACGACCTCATCATCTTGGACCTCATGCTCCCCCGCATGGACGGCTACACCGTGCTGGAGCGGCTGCGCGAGCAGCGCAACCACACCCCCGTGCTCATCTTAACGGCGAAGGGCGAGACGGCCGACAAGGTGCGCGGCCTGCGCGCCGGCGCCGACGACTACCTGGCCAAGCCCTTCTCCATGGACGAGCTTGCCTCCCGCATCGAGGCCATCCTGCGCCGCAGCCTGGGCACCTACGAGCTGCACGCCATCGCATTCGCGGGCATGGTCATCGACCCCAACACGCGCAGCGTGCGCATCGACGGCGCGCCGGTGGACCTCAAGGGCAAGCAGTACGACGTGCTGGAGCACCTTGCCGAGCACGCGGAGCAGCTGGTCACCAAAACCCAGCTGTTCGACAAGGTGTGGGGCTTTCTGTCCGACACCTCGCCCAGCGTGGTGGAGGTGTACGTGAGCGCGTTGCGCAAAACGCTCAAACCCTACGGATACGACCGTTACCTGAAGACCGTCCGGGGCGGCGGCTACCTGCTGACCGAGCACGACGATGAGTAGCGCCCTGGACGTCAAGCGCACGCTGGCGAAGAACACGCTCGTGTTCTTCGCGGTGTTCGCGCTGCTGTTCGGCGGGTTCGGCGTGCTTGCGTTCCGGTTCACGAGCGCAACCATCTACCGGGCCTCCGACGACCTGCTGGAAGAGGCCAACCCCTCGATGCAGGTTGTCGGCGCGCTCCACGACAGCATGGGGGCGCTGTACGCCCTGCAAGGGCACGGGGCGCTGACCAGCCTGGGAACGGTCTTCGCCGACACCGACAACCCGCTTGGCCCCAACGGATACGACGAGGGCCTTGAGCAGCTGGTCGAGGACCTCTTCATGGCAATCAGCCCGCAGACGGTGTACCTGTACCGGAACTCCCAAGGCGCCGTCGTGGAGGCGCTGGGGCCGTATTCGTCCTACGACGGTTACTTCAGCGGCACGCCGTTCGACGCCTCCAGCCTTGGCTCCATCTACGAGGTGAACGTGAACGGCCATGATTACCGGGCCGTCAACTACGTGCTGGCCGGCGTGGGGCACGGCGCGGCGGAGGGGATGCTCGGGGCGGCGGAGGGAACATCCGCACCAAAGGCGGCGGTTGGGCCTTCCGAGGAAGCGTACCTGCAGGTGCTCGTCAACGTCGATTCCGAGAAAGCCACGTTGGACGGCCTCTCGTCCACCCTTGCCGCCTATCTGGCGGTGGCGGTGTGCGTGTCGGCCGCGGCAAGCTACCTGCTCTCGCGCAGGCTGCTACGCCCGCTGGTGTCCAACTGGCGCAAGCAGACCGAGTTCGTCCAGAACGCCTCGCACGAGCTGCGCACGCCCCTGTCCATCATCCGCATGAAGCAGGAGCTGTTGCTGCGGCATCCGCAGCAACGCGTCATCGACCGATTCGAGGACGTGGACGCCTCGCTTGACGAGACGAAGCGGCTGGAGAAGCTGGTGGGCGAACTCATGCAGCTGGCCCTGCAAGACGACCGCCGCCTTGAGGCCGCCAAGGAGCCGGTGGACGTGGACGACCTGGTGGCGAACGCATGCGACCTGTACGCGGACGTATGCGAGATGCAAGGCAAGCACCTGGTGGCCAACCTGCGCTTTCGCGGCGTCGCGCAGGTCGATCCCGCCCAGATGCGCCAGCTGCTGGGCATCCTTTTGGACAACGCCTGCAAGTACACCGAACCCGGCGACACCGTGACCGTCACCACAGAGGCCCGCTCCGGCCGGCTTGTGCTGTGCGTGGCGGACACGGGCTGCGGCCTGTCCAAGGAGGAGCGGCGGCGGGCGTTCGAGCGGTTCTACCGCGCCGACCGGGCCCGTTCGCGGGCAACCGGGGGAAACGGCCTGGGGCTTTCCATCGCGCACGGCATTGTGAGCGCGCACCGCGGCAAGATAACCCTCGCGCCCAACCACCCCCGCGGCACCCGCGCCGTGGTCACCCTGCCCGCGAACGGTTGAGGGCGAGAGTGGCGGACGGCCCGCATCGGGCCTCCCCCCTCCCCCCCGCCCGATAGGGCCGGGCGCCTGCTATACTGGCCCCATGACAGCGAATCGAGCGGCCGCAACGGAGCGTGCCGCCCGCACACGGAAGGAGCGGCCATGCTCTACGACAACGTCATGGTTCCCTACGACGGATCGCCCTCGGCCACGGCGGCGTTAGCCGAAGCCGTCCGCTTCGCGAAGGAGGATCCCGGCCTCACGCTGCACATCGTGCAGATCATGGACACCGAGAAGCTGGTCATCGAGAAGCTGGAAGCCAGCGGCCCCGTGAACGGCGCGGTGCCCGACGGCATGCGCGAAGCGCTTGAAGAGGTGACCGCCGAGGCGAACGGTCGGCTGCACGGGCAGGTGGACGGCATGCTGGCCGGCCTCATGAACAAGGTGGTCGTCGAGCTTCTGGAGGAGACGCACCCCGGCTCCCAAATTGTCTCCTATGCGGCCGACCACGATTGCGACCTCATCGTCATGGGCTCGCGCGGGCTGGGCGCACTGCGCGGCATCCTGGGCAGCGTGAGCAGCCACGTGCTGCGCGAAGCGGCCGTCCCCGTCCTGGTGGTGAAGGAGTAGCGGTCCGCGCCTTGGGGGGTGACCTCCGCAGGTAAGCAGGATGCCGCGCGCTTCGGCGCGTTCGCGCGGCGCAAGTAGGATGCCGGCCGGCCACTTTTGCGCGTTCGCGCGGCCTCTGCCGATTCCGTTTTAGCATACCCCCCCTACCGCAGGTTGGTCACAAACCGCGCCCTGTGGCACTCCGGACGGCCAATCCGGCGCGCCGGCGAGCCGCGCGATTTCGGCGACCTGGGGATTCTCCGGACACGAGGGGCGCGGAGAGCGGAAAGGCGACCCCGCGCGTGCCACAGGGCGCGGTTTGTGACCAACCTGCGGTCGACCCCCGCCGAGCCGCACCCGGCGGGGTCCGCGCCAATCCTGGTTTCTAACAGGGAAATTCCCGAAAAACGGCCAAGTTGCCGAGTTATGAGTCTTTTTCGAGCGACTTTGGCGTTTCCCCGAAAGCCCTTTCAGCGGAAAACGCCTGGTCGCGCATGTTCGCCAATCCCAATATGCCCGTCGGGTCGTTACAAACGACTCATAACTTGGCAACTTGTGACTCATAACTCAAGAACTTGTCCGTTTTTCGGGAATCATCTTGCATGGACGGGTGCGAAGGGAGGGCTGCGGCGGGCGCGGCGCACGAGGTGAGGGCCGATGGACAGGCAAAACGCACGAAAAGGGCTGCGACGCGCGATGTTTCACGTGAAACATCGCGCGTGCTACAATGCCTCCCGCAAGAAAAATGGCCATGATGGACGTGCGGAAACGCACGGGGCCGGCTCAGGACGCATGCGGCGTCTCCCGGTGCCGACCTCAGGGAAATCGGGGTGAGAGTCCCCGGCTGTGCCAGCAACCGTAACTCCGGCCGCGTCTGCGGCGCGCCGGACAAGTCGGAATGCCTGCCATCCTCGCAGAGCCCTGGAAGAAAGGTACCCGTATGAACGGAACCACGCCCCGGTGCGCCCATGCGCGCCGCGCGAGCTTGTCGAAAACGGCGTTCTCGCTGTTCCTCTCGCTGCTTTTGGCAGCGCCGCTGATGCCGCTGCCCGCCTGGGCAAGCAATCCCGACGCACCCGAAGCCGCAATCGCTTCCGCCGCCAGCCCAAACGCCGGCGACGCGCCGGCAGCGCCCGCCGCCTCCCAGCCGGAAGGCGCGCCATCCGGGGAATCGGCCGGCAACGCGGCCGACGGCGGAGCGCCCGCCAACGGCAGCGAGGCGAGCGGCAGCGGGACGGGCAACGCGGCCGGCGGCGGCGCGTCCGCCAACGGCAACGCGACGGGCGACGCGAGCGGCAGCGGGGCAACCGACGGCGGGGTCGGCGGAACAGCGGGCGGCAACACGGCCGACGGCGGCGCAGCTGACAACGGCACAGCCGGCAGCAACATCCCGACGGACCCCGCCAACAGCTCCCCCGCTGCGGACTCCGACGACGCACCCCCGACATCGGCGGCCGACGGCGCGGCTTCCGCGCAACCGACCGCAGCCGCGCTTGGGCAATCCGACGACCCCGCACGCAACCCGGAGCCAACGCCATCGACGGACCGGGAAGATCCTGCCGCGCTCGCAGCACAAGACGCCTCCGAAAGCGAAAGCGCCCTTGTGACACCCACGGTGTCGGTCATCGGGCGTCCGCTGGATGCGCTTGCGTGGGAGTACTGGGCCTACGAGGTTCCCGTGAGCGTGGAAAGCGGCACGTCGGCGCAGGATGCGGTGTGCGCGGCCCTTGACGCGACGGGCCTTGCCTACGAGCTGGGCACGTACAAGGACGAACCTGTCATCACGTCGCTGACCTCGGCAGACGGGTCGGTGACGCTTGCGAACAAAGGCTCCAACTGGAACGTGTTCCGCAACGGCAAGCCCGCCGGCTACTTCGGCCAGTTCGGAACCAGCCCGGTGACCTCGGACGAGGCGATAACCGTATGCTTCGCCGACTACATTCCCTCTGCCGTCGCGCGCACGAGCGTGAACGTGCGCGTGTCGGTGATCGGCCCGAACGCGGAGGGCCAGGACGCCTGCTGGGCGGAAAACGTCCGCTGCAAGGTGCCGCTGACAGACGGTGCGGCCAGCGGCGCGGATGCGTCGAAGATGGCGTTCGACGCGGCGGGGTTGCGCTACGACTACGTGGAGGAATACGGCTATCTGAACACCATCACCTCGCCCTACACGGGACAGGCCCTCGGGTGGGACCAGGACAGCCACGCGTATTGGAACCTCTACGTGAACGGCGAATGGTCCACCGTGGGCGCCAGCTCCGTGAACCTTGCCGACGGTATGGAGATCACCTGGTACTACGCGCCCGACGCGGCCGAGCTGCCCAACACAGCCGAGCTGACGAAGCAGAACGTGACGTTCTCGGTGGTGGACGCGAGCGGCCAGGCGGCTACGGCGTGGGTGAACGAACGCACGCACCGGGTTGACCAGGGCACAACGCTGTACGAGTTTGTGGAAGCGATGCTCAACGAGGCGGGCATCAAGCGCGAGCTGTCCTACGACCAGGAAAGCGGCAACCTGACCATCTCCTCGATGACCTCCCCTGCGGGCGAGGTCCGCGCAAGCGACAGCAGCGACCCGGGCGCGCCGCGTTGGAAGGCGTTCGTCAACGGCACAGCGGTGGAGGACGGCTCGACGGCGCTGACCACCGGCGATACCGTGACGCTGGCGTTCACCGCCGCCGATGCGCCGCCGCAGATGATCACGCTTGCGGGCGCCGTCATCGGGCGCGACGCCGCAGGCGAGGCGGAAAGCTGGGGCAGCGGGCTTGCGGTCACGGTGCCCGCGGGCGCCGACGGCGTGACGGTGGCGAAGGCCGTGCTGGATGCGGCGGGCGCCTCGTACGCGTTGGACGAAGACGCGACGCTCAACATGACGCGCGTGCTGTCGGTGACCTCGCCCACCGGCTCAGGCGTGACGCTGACCGGCGGAGATCCGGATGAGTGGGGCGTGGTGTCGGGCGATGCCTGGTACCCGTACCTCAACGGGGAGTGCTTCGACACGTGGGTGAGCCGCTTTGAGGAAGGCGGGTCGTTCACGGGCGGCGAGGGCACGAAATTCGCCGGTTTTGTGGCGGGCGACGCGTTCACGCTGTACTTCGGCGCGTACCGCGAGAAGCTGCCCAACGTGGACGGCGGCGACCCCTCCGATCCGGGCATCGAAGTGGATCCTGACGCGCCGCGGCCCGATTTGGAAAGCCCCTGGCCGGGCTTCGCCGCCGGCGGTGCGGCGGGCGGCGCGGTGGTTCAGGACGTGCCCACGCCCACGGAGTCGGCGCAATTGGACTGGTCGTACTCCTATGGCGCGCCGCGTACCGGCGTGTCGGACCCCGTCATCGCGGGCGACTGGATGTACGTGGTGGCCGACGGCGCGCTCATACAGCTCGACCTGAAAACCGGCAAGGAGCTGGCGCGTGTGGACACGGGGGCCAGCTCGGCATACTTCTGCCGTCCCGTGTATGCGGACGGCCTGATTATCGTGCCGGCCGATGACGGTAGCCTGGCGGCGTTTACAGCCGACGCGCTCACGTGCGTGTGGAAAACCCCGGCGCTTTCCGCGGCGACGGAAGGGTCCTACCAGTCGCTTTCGTCGCTCACGGTCGCGGATGGCCGGGTGTATGCCGGATTTACCGTGGTGGGCAACGTGGATGAAATGAGCGCGGGCGTTGTGGGAATGCTCAGGTGCGTGGACACAGATGACGGTCGCGTGGTCTGGCAGCGGGACCGCGCGACGGCGGACACTGGTGTTGCCGAGGGTTGGTACTGGGCCGGCGCGGCGGTGTCGGGGGACGACCTCGTTATCGGCGGCGAATCGGGCGCGGTTGAGCTGCGGGACGGCGATACGGGCGATGTGCTTTCGTCGGTGAAGGTGGGCGAGAAGGTGCGCGCGAGCATCGTGGCCGTCCCGGGCGAAAAGGACGCGTTCCTGGCGGTTTCCTACGATGGCACGCTGCACAAAATTACACGAACGGGCGATGAACTTTCGCCCGCGAAGTCGGTTTCCTTCGCGGCAAAGTCCACGTCCACGCCCGCCGTGGTTGGGGGAAGGGCCTTTGTGGGCGGCGTGGACGCGGAAGGGTACGGCACGCTGTCGGTTATCGACCTGGCCACGATGAAGGTTTCCACCGTGCGCGCCGACAAGGGCGAGGTGCAGAGTTCGCCTTTGGTATCGGTGCTGTCGAACGGCGACGTGTGGGCGTACTTTACCTGCAACGCGGAACCGGGCGGCGTGTACGCTTACAAATTGGGCGATACGTCCGTCTATCGGTTGTACGTTCCTGCGGAGGGCGCGCAGGAGCACTGCACGGCATCGGTGGTGGCCGACGCGCAGGGCAACCTCTACTACACCAACGACTCCGGCATGTTGTTCAGGCTAAAAGCGGGTGGTTCTGGTTCGGGGGGCGCGGAGGAGCCGGAGAAACCGGAGGGGCCAAAAGGGCCGGAGAAACCGGATGATTCGGATGACGATGACGGAGACGATGACGAGCATGCCGACGATAAGACCACCCCTGACAACACGACGCCGATTACGACGGCGCCGCCCGTCACCACGCTGTTTGGCGCGATTGCTCCGAACGCCACGCCGCTTGCGGCCGATGCGCAGGCGGACGCGCGGAAAACGGAGGCTTCCGCGAGCGAGGCGGCGAAGGGGACGCAGAACACCGGCGCTGACGCCCCGGCGACGTCGGCGACCGCCGAGGACGCCGCCGGGGCCGCCGCTTCGGGCGTGCCGCTGCTGGCCGTGGTTGGGCTTGTGGCTGGCACGATGCTTCTGCTTGCCGCCGTGGCGTGGCTGGTAGCCTTGCGCCGTCGAGAGAGGGAGAAGGGAGCGCAATGACAAACGAGGGGAAGAACGTGCACGGCGAGGACCAAGCGGAAGTGACGGAAGCGACGGAAGCGACGGAAGCGCGGGAGGAGGGCGCGGAAAGCGTCATGCCCGCCAACCCGACGCAGCCTCTTTGCACTGGTAGAGGCGCCGACAAGGGCGCCAAGGATAGCGCCAAAGCCGCCGCGCTCCCCGTGGGCGCGGCGGCGGATGGCGCACAGAGGGAAGCGCCCGCGCCGCGGCGACGCGCGCGGGCGGCGGCGTGGTGCCTAGCGGCGTTCGCGACCTTCATCATCGCCGTGTCGGGTTTGGCGCTGTTCTCCGCGCTTTCGTCCTCTGGTGGCGAAGAGGGTGCGGATGGCGGGGCTTCCGTTCGGGTGGTTGCCGACGCGGATAAGCCGAGCGCGGAGGATACCGATGCGTTCCGGGATGCGGCAACCGAGGACGCTGGCATAACCGAGGACGACCCATCTTCGTCCGCCGATTCCGCGAACGCGTCGAACGATGGCGCTCGTGCCGGTGCCGGTGACGGCACGGCGACGGAACCCTCCGCAGAGAGCGGCTCCTCCGCGACGGGGAGCGCCGCGGGCTCTTCCACGTCATCCGCGGCGCAGGGTTCTTCCTCGGGCGATTCCTCCGCAACGAGCGATAGCGCGGCCAACACCCCTTCGTCTCCCGACCAGGGCGCGGGCGGTGGTTCGTCCGCCGGCTCGGAGGCGCCGGCCGCCATTACGGTGCGGGTGAGCGTGGATTCCAGCAACGCCGGGTCGCCGGTGTCCTATGCGGGCACGCTCACGTTTGACCAGGGGGCGACGGCCTACGACGCGCTCAAGGGCACGGGCCTGGCCGTGGCGTCCACGTACAACGTGGGGTTTGGCAGCGTGTACGTGCAGAGCATCGGCGGTTTGGCCGAGCGCGCGCAGGGGTCAAGCAGCGGGTGGAAGTACTTCGTCAACGGGTACGAGCCCAATTTCGGGAGCAGCCTTTACACGCTTGCCGATGGTGATTCCGTTATCTGGAAGTTCGTGCTGTCCTCGGAAGAGGGGCTGTAGCGCCGCGTGGGAAACGCGTTTTCGGCATACCATCCAGCGACAGCGTTTGCGTACCTGACCTGCGCTCTTGTGCTGGCTATGGCCGCCATGCACCCCGTGTGCGTTGTGCTGTCGCTGGTGGGCGCGTTCGCATGCTCGTGCGTGTGCCGGTCGGTGCGTGCCAGCGTGCTGTCGCTGGCGTGGGCGGTGCCGCTGGTTGCGCTGGTCGCGGCGGCGAACGTGGCGTTTTCCGCGACGGGCTCCACCGAGCTGTTCCGCGTAGGGGCGCGGGCGTTTTATCTGGAAGCGCTCGTGTACGGAGCGTGTTCGGGCGCCATGCTGGCGGCGGTGCTGCTGTGGTTTTCCAGCTACGCGGCCTGCATGGACAGCGAGAGCACGCTCACGTTGTTCGGAGGCGTGGCGCCAGTAGTGGGGCTGTTGGCATCGCAGGTGCTCCGGCTGGTGCCGCAGTTCGTCGCGCGCGGGCGCGACATTCAGGCCGTGGCGGACGCGGCCTCGGCCGCCGCCCCTGTCACAAAACGGGACCAAGGGCGCGGGCGGCTGCGCACCGTGTCGGTACTCATGGGCTGGGGTATGGAAGATAGCCTGGTCAGAAGCGATTCCATGCGCGCCCGCGGCTTTGGGTGCGGTGCGCGACGCACCACCTATCGGCGACATCGCGTTCGTCGTGCCGACGCCGCGCTCATCGCGGTGACGTTGGCGCTGGCCGCCGTGACCGGGGTAGGCGTGTGGGCGGCGTGTGGGCGAGTTTCGTTCTACCCGCGCGTGGAGGGGCTGGGCGACTGGTGGTTGTTCGTTCCCTACGTGGTGTTTCTGCTGATCCCGATGGCGTTAAAGGCGAGGGAGTGGTTTCTGTGGCAATAGTGCGCGCAGAGGGATTCTCGTTTTGGTACCCGCTTGATAGCGAGGGGGCGCGTGGGGATGCGGGTGCGGGCGGGTCCGCTGACGGGCGGGGCGAGCGCATGGCTGCAGCAGGGCGCGTGCACGGAGAGAAGATGACTGCGTTGGGCGGTCAGGCGGAAGTGGCTGTTGCTGATGGCAACGTGTGCGCATGCGTGGATGCAGACACACCCGCATCTACGTGCGAGCCTCATAACGCTCTTTGCGTGCTCAACGGCGTGTCGTTTGCACTGGAAGAGGGCGAGTTTTGCACGGTGGCCGGCCCGTCGGGTTGCGGTAAAACCACGCTCTTGCGCTCGCTCAAACCCGAGCTTGCGCCAACGGGTACGTGCGCGGGAACGGTGGAAGTGCTCGGCGCAACCCTCGTGCGCGACGGCCAGCGCGCAAGCGAGCTGGACGCGCGCGCCTCGGCGAAGGGCATCGGGTTTGTCATGCAGGACCCCGCCGCGCAGATCGTGTGCGACACAGTGTGGCACGAGCTGGCGTTTTGCCTGGAGAACCTCGGCATGCCGCAAGAGGCCATGCGTCGGCGCGTGGCGGAGGTGGCGCACTTCTTCGGCATCGAACCGTGGATGCGAGCGCGGACCGAGACGCTTTCCGGCGGGCAGATGCAGCTGGTGAACCTGGCTGCGGTGCTGGCCGTCAGACCGCGCCTGCTGCTGCTGGACGAGCCCTGCGCCCAGCTGGATCCGCACGCGCGCCAGCAGTTCCTGCTCATGCTGGCGCGCGTGAACCGCGAGCTGGGCGTCACGGTGATGATGGCCACCCACGCGCCCGAGGACGTGGAGAACCTGGCCACCCGCCGCTTGGACCTTGGCGATGTGGGCCACATGGGCACGCGCGAGGAAGCCCTGGCCGCCCTGCGCGGCGGCGAGCGGACGGCGACCGCGCCGCCTACGCTGGCCGGCGGATCCGCTGCAGCCGGGAGGCCCGCCCCAACCGGCAGCGCGCCTATCGCAACCGAGGGATCCACCCTAACCGCCAGCGCACCCGCCGCAGTCGGTGTACCTGCCCCAACCGGCAGCACGCCCGCCGCAGCCGCCTCGCCGCGCTTCGCCGCCTTCGGCGCGTTGCGCGCACGCTCGCAAGGCGCCCCCTCCCCCGCCATCGAGGCACGCGAAGTGTTCTTCCGCTACGAGCGCAGCGCACCTTGGGTGCTGCGCGGCCTGGACGTGAGCGTGGAGCGCGGACGCGTGCACGCCTTCGTGGGCGGCAACGGCTGCGGCAAAACAACGCTGCTCAAAGTGCTGGCCGGCGCGGCCTCGCCCCAGCGCGGGCGCGTGCGCAACAACCTGGCCGCAAGCCAGGCACTTTTGCCGCAGGACCCCAAGGCCCTGCTCGTGTGCGACACGGTTGACGAAGAGCTGGCCGAATGGCAGGAACGCTGCGGCTACTCGCGCGCCGACGTGCAGGCGACCATGGAGCGCTTCGGGCTGGCAGACTTGGGAGGGCGCTGCCCCTACGATTTGTCCGGCGGCCAACAGCAGAAGCTCGCGTTTGCAAAGCAGCTGCTCACCGGCGCGCAGCTGCTGTTTCTGGACGAACCCACCAAAGGGCTCGACCCCGCCTCGTGCGCCGAGTGCGCGCGCACGGTGCGCGAGCTGGCCGAGGAGGGGCGCACCGTGGTTATGGTGACGCACGACCTGAATTTCGCCGCCGTATGCGCGGACACGGTGTCGTTGGTGTTCGACGGAGAGCTGGCCTGCACCGAGCCAGCTGCAAAGTTTTTCGCCTCCAACCTGGTGTACCGGCCCGACGACGCGTCGCGCCTGTACGGAGCGCTGCTGTGACGGCCCGGCAGGACAACCGGCCGCCTCGCGGGCGCGTCGGCGCCATCGTCGAGGGCGCGGCGCTTGCGGCCGTGCCCGCAGCGCTGTGCGCGTGCGCCGCCTTCGGGGTGGAGCAGGCGGCGCTCCTGTCGTTTGCGACGGTGGCGGTATCGCTTCTGGTGTTCTTCGCAGGCTTCGAGCGGCGCGCGCCCCGGCTGCGCGAGATCATGCCCGCAGCGGTGCTGGCGGCGCTGGCGGCCGCAGGGCGCATCCTGTTCGCCCCGTTTCCCGACTTCAAGCCCGTCTCGGCCATCGCCATCATCGCGGGCGTGGCGTTTGGGCGGCGCTGCGGGTTTTTGGTGGGGTCGCTTGCGGCGCTCGCGTCGAACTTCTTCTTCGGACAGGGTCCGTGGACGCCGTGGCAGATGTACGCCTGGGGCATGGTGGGCTACCTGGCCGGACTCATCGCGCAGACGGGCCTTTTCGACACCGCGCCCAAGACGGTGTACGTGTATGGCTTCGCTTCGGCGCTGTTTTACGGACTCATCCTCAACTTGTGGTCCATCCTGGGGTTTTTCCACCCGCAGACTCCCGGGCAGTTCCTGGCGGTGTACGCGGCTGCGCTGCCCTTCGACCTGACGCACGGCGTTGCCACCGTCGTGTTCCTGCTGGCGCTGTTCGCCCCGTGGCGCCGCAAGCTCGACCGCATCTGCCGCGTCTACGACCTCCGCAACGATTAATCCCTCCCATGTTTCACGTGAAACACCTCCGCATTCCTCCTTCCCCTCACTCCTCCCTTGACGCCATCCCGAATGTTTCACGTGAAACATCCCCGCATTTCTCCCACCCTCTCTCTTCATCCCCCTCTTCCGTTGCTGCTACCCCAAAATATTCCACGTGAGCCATCCCCTCTTCGCCTCATCCTCACCCTTCGTCGGCCCACCACTTCCCAACGATGTTTCACGTGAAACATTGCCACGCAAATACCCAAGGACGTCATCACGCACCCCACACTTTGTGTTCGTTTGCGTTGCCAAAAGTTTCGATCGTAGTCGAATCTATACTCCTTATGTGATATAGTTTCGATTATAGTCGAAACTAAGGAGTACCCATGATTGAGCGTCCACGTTATCTGTCTGCATTGGAGCCGTTTATCGGCAAGCAAGTGATAAAAGTACTCGTTGGCGTGCGTCGTTCGGGAAAATCGACTTTGCTTGCTCTTGTGCAGAACGAACTTGAACGACATGGGGTTTCGCGCGCAGATATGCTTACCGTCAATTTTGAGTCGGCGCGTTTTTCGCACATCGCGTCTGCGAACGATCTGGTCGAATATGTGTCTCGCCATGCGCGAACCGACCGCAAGCAGTACCTCTTTTTTGATGAAATCCAGGAGGTGGAAGGTTGGGAGCGTGCTCTGCGGTCGTTCATGGTGGACTACGACGCCGATGTGTACGTAACGGGGTCGAATGCCACGTTGTTATCGAGCGATCTGGCAACGCATATTACGGGACGCTACGTACGCATTCCTGTGCATCCGTTCTCGTTCGCGGAATGGGTCGCGGCGTTTTCCCGCGAGGAGGAAGCCTCCAACGAGCGGAAGATGTTCGATCGCTATGTTGAGCAGGGGGGCTTCCCGTTCCAAGTTGAACTGGATTTTGCGGCGGAATCCACGCTGCGCTACGTGGAGGACGTATATTCCACCATTCTGTTCAAGGATGTGGTAAAGCGCAACGGGATTCGTGATGCCGATCAGCTAGAACGCATCGTTTCGTACGCGATTCGCGAAGTAGGACACGCGTTTTCCGCGCAAAGCGTGTCAAACTATTTAAAAAGCGAGCGGCGGTCGGTGTCGGTTGATACGGTATATGGCTATCTGCGTGCCGCAGAGGAGGCGTGCCTGCTCTATCGTGTGGGCCGTGAGGATGCCGTAGGAAAGCGAGCATTGAAGTTCAACGAAAAATTCTACGTGGTTGACCATGGCATTCGTCAGGCTCTGGGCATGGACAATCGCAGTTCCATCGACCAAGTGCTCGAGAATATTGTATGCATGGAACTGTTGCGGCGTGGCTGGAACGTGACGGTGGGAAAAGTGGGCGATAAGGAGATCGACTTCGTTGCGCGCAAACGAGAGCACGTCGAATATTACCAGGTGTCGTACCTTCTTGCCGATGAGGCTACGAGAGATCGGGAGTTTGCTCCGCTCGAAGCACTTCCGGACAATTTTCCCAAATACGTACTCTCCCTTGATGAGTTTCCCGTGTCGCGCAATGGGATACAAGGCATGAAGCTTATCGAATGGCTCTTGGGATAACACAAGGCAAAAAAGCTGCGTGCTGGCCTGTTGTTTCACAGAGAACCGTTTCGCGCAGCCCCGTTTTGCTGTCATTGATACTCCTGAAGTCAAACGAATGTTTCACGTGAAACATTCGTACACGTTTCGAAGAAGCTCGGGAAAAGGCGCTCACGAGTCGCGGGTGCGTTCGACGCTGTTGACCGGAGCGTGTTCGGGCTTGCCGTCGTGCGGAGGAGGCGGTGCGCTCGGCAAGATGTTTCACGTGAAACATTCGTACGTACGCCTACGGAAGTCTTGCCGCCCGCTGCACCCGCCGCTCCTTCTGCGTCTCCTGCCTTTCCCGTCTCCCCATCGTCTCTCCGAGGGCAGCGCGTGGCGGTCATCGTGGGGATGGTTCTTCTCACCATCGGTCTTGCGGGCCTCTGCATACAGTTTGGCCCTAACGCGCTTGCGTTTCTGGCGGACGTACCGCGCTTTCACGTTTGGGTGGATAAGGCGGGCGTGTGGAGTCGCGTCGCGTTTGCGATTGCGAATGTGGCGCAGATAGTTGTGACGTTTTTGCCGGGCGAGCCTCTGGAGCTTGTCGCGGGCTATGCGTTCGATTTTCTGGTCTTTCTTGTGCTTGGAACGCCAAAAGATCTGCTCACCTACGTGGCCGGCCTAAGCAAAAGCCCGCTCTGGCGCATCGTGACTATTGCCACTGTGGGACGCATCCCTTCCATTGTGTCGTCTACGGCATTGGCTGGCGCGTTGGGAGAGGGTGAGTATCTGGTGGCGGTGCTCGTTGCAGCTGTGACCGTTGTGCTTGCACTTGTGAGCGTGCTTGCGTATCAGCAGATATCTTATTGAGCGTCAACAAACGTGTAATTATTGAGAATGATTCTCAATAACACCAATTCGTAACCCTGTTCCCCTGACGAAGGGCGTATGATATGAGCAGAGAATTCAGCTAAGCCTGAGGACAAGGCCGCGCGAACGACCGTCATCGGACGCCGCCGACCCTTCCAAAGGGCACGAAGAAAGAGAGGGACACCATGCCCAGTTTCGCGAATCCGTTCGCCGGCAACGTCGAACGCAAGATGACCAACGCCGAGCTTATGCAGGCCCTGCGCCTGGACATAGCCGGCGAGCTTGAGGCCATCTACCTGTACGAGTCGCACTACCTGGCCACGGACGACCCGGTGGCCAAAGCCGTGCTCGCCGACATCCGCGACGAGGAGAAGGCCCACATGGGCGAGCTTATCACGCTCATGCGCCATCTGGATCCCAAGGAGACCGAGTTCTTCTTGGAGGGCGAAGGCGAAGTGCAGGAGCAGCTGGCGGAGCTGGGCATAGCCACCGACGGCGGCATTGCGCCGGCGCCGGCCGAGCCCGCCCCCGCCCCCACGGTGGGCGACCTGTCGTAGCGACCCATGCGAGGGACCGCGCGCCGGCGAACCCGCGCAGATCCCGTCGGCGCGCGACCGCTTCCCGGCAGACGAGCGCCAGCGCAAGAGGCTCCGGCCGCACGCACCGCGCACGGCCAGGGCAGCCCGCACTCCCCTTCGGCGCGCAGGTTGCCCTCCGGAAGCTGCGCGTGCAAGCGACCCACCTCCTGCACGCACGCGCACGTACCCCTCGTATCCCCTGTTCGAGCGCGAATGTTTCACGTGAAACATTCGCCATGCCGCGCCCCCCACGCGCATCGCGCACGGCGCATGCGCACCGCAACCGTTGAAAGGAGTCCGTCATGGATTACCTCGCCCGAGAATCGGCCGACCTGCCGAACGAGCTTTGGAACCGCATCGACGCCGCCGTCATCGACACGGCGCGCGCCCACTTGACCGCCCGCCGCTTCCTCAAGACCTACGGCCCGCTGGGACCCGGAGTCACCACGGTGGCCGTGGACGGCGTTGCCAAGGAGGAGGTGCTCGAGGACGGCATCGGCCGCATCGTCGGCCGCACGCAGCTTGAGCTGCCGATGTTCTACGAGGACTTCACCCTGCTGGGCCGCGACGTTGAGCTGGCCGCCCAGACAGGCATGCCGCTGGAGATGGCGCCCGCCATCGCCGCCGCCAAGCGCGCCGCGCGCCGCGAGGACGATCTGGTCCTCAACGGCAACCGCACGCTCGGCACCGACGGCCTGCTCACCGTGAAAGGCGCCGGCAAGGTGAAGCGCCGCGACTGGAACGAAGGCGAGAACGGCTTCGCCGACGTGGCCGCCGCCGTGTCGCAGCTGGCCAAGAACGGCTACCTGGGCCGCTACGCCCTGGCGGTGGCCCCCGACCTGTACCTGGCTCTGCAGCGCCTGCAGCCCAGCACCGGCCTGCTGGAGATCGACCGCGTGAAGAAGCTCATCGGCGACAACGTGTACATGGCCAGCGCGCTTGACGCCGGCAAGGCCGTGCTCGTGTGCGCCGAACCCGAATACCTCGACCTGGCGCTGGGCATCGATTTGTCGGTGGGCTACGCCGAGCTTGTGGACTTCAACCACCACTTCCGCATCATGGAGACGGCCGCTCTGCGCATCAAGGACCCCGCCTCCATCGTGGTGTTCTCGTAACGCGCGCCAAAAGCCAACCGATCATTTTCTCCCGAAGGAGCTGCGACAAAGACGCGCAAAGCCCCGCGCCCGAAGCGAAAGGAGCTGCGACCCATGCAGGTTGCAGCTCCTTGTTTATCGGAGGCTTTTGCTGCAGCGCCGTTCGCCGTTACGCGCCCGCTATGCCGAACCCTTCCGCACCCCGGGCAGCCAGTCTGAACCTGAGCGGCCTGCGGCTCACAACGTCAACGAGTCCCGCATGCTCCAACTCCGACGCGTACTTGCGCGCGCTTTGGACCGTGACCTCAAGATAGCCCGCCATATCGCGCAGCGCCACGCTGGGGTTCGCCCCGAACAGCGTCACCTGCACCATCTGATACAGAAGGGCACACGCGCGCTCGGACAGGCCGAACGCGGCCTTCAAGCCTCCAAGACGCTCCTCGGCCTGCGCCAGCGCATCGCGCCGCGCTTGCAGCTCGGTCACCAGATCGTCTTGCGCAATTCTGATCAGGTCCATCATTTGCAACACGAAAAACGTGGCCTCGCCGTGGTTGAGCGGATGCTCCGTCACCGAAAATGCCCGATAGTAGGCACTTTTGTGCTCGGCGATAACTCGCGAAAGCGAAAGCGTGGTGGGCAACGACAACGGATTGCTCAAGTACAACGCCAGCAGAAACCGGCCCGTGCGGCCGTTCCCGTCGTAGAAGGGGTGGATGTATTCGAACAGGTAATGCGACAGAAGCGCGCTGTACAGCTCCGGCATCTCCTCGGACGCGGCCAGCCCGATCATCGCGCGGAGATGCGAGACGATGGCGGACTCGGGATGCACGCCCCGATGAACGACCCGCTGCGTGGAGGCCCTGACATCCACGCCATCGGCTCGGAACAATTCGCCGTCAAGCGCATCGTCCAGCCTGAGCGTCCCCGCCACAACGGCATCGTAGAGGGCGCGCACATCTGCAGGCGTCTTGGGTGGAGCAACGTCTCCACTGGTCAAACCCAAGTAGAGGTTCGCGAACTCCATGAATTGTTTCGCCCGCCGATCTTCGCGCGCAGGCTGGTCAATGCTGTCGAGCGCTTCCTCGATCTGCTTGCGCGTGCTGCGGACGCCCTCCATTTCGTTTGTGCACACCACCTCGTCGATGATGAGGTTGCGAACGTACGCGCCTTGTGCGATGCCGGGTACGCCGTTCCACGACTGCGAAACCTTGCGCTCGGCACGCAGAACCTGCTCAGTCGCCATCGACAACTCACGCGGAACAGCCAAGAACAGCTCGCCCGTCCCCACGTCGATGCCCGTCCTGAACGTTGAGGGCGCCGTCAGGCGCGCATGCGCTTCGCGCCTGTTGGCGGATTCCCTGTCGCTTGAAGAGTCTTCGTAGAACAGCTTGTCAAGCCTTTTGTAGGCCATGTCGCAGAACCTTTCGCTCTATCTAGGTTCACGATTCTAGCGCGTCCGCGGGATCCTAATCGTGAAAAATCGTGATTTTTCACGATTAGGATGCGATGATGCGTGCCGTTTTTCTACTTTTGGGACCTTTTCACGATTATCCGTTGCGGCCGGCCCTTATTTTTCCTCGTTTTTCTCCGTCGGCGGATGGCGGGGCCGCGGCGCGTGCTGCGGGCGCAACCGGCCCCTGTTACAATGGCACAACCGAAGCCGCAAAGGGAAGCGCACGAAAGGAGCAAGGTAACCGAACCTATGGCCGCCGCCCAACAACAGACGACCCGCCCGCTGTGGACCTACAAGGTGCTCCTGCTCGTTGCGGCCGCCATCTGGGGTTTGGGCACGGTCGTCATCAAATCGACCGTCGACCAGTTCCCGCCGGCCTGGCTTGTGGGCGTGCGCTTCACAGCGGCCGGCATCATCCTGGGCGTCCTCATGCTGCCAAAGCTCAAGCGCACCCTCAACGCCGACCATCTGCGGAAAGGGTCGGTGTTGGGCATGTTCTTGTTCCTGTCCTATTGGGCGAACTCCACCGGACTCACCGACACCACCGCCTCGAACAGCGCGTTTCTCACATCGCTGTACTGCGTCATCATCCCGTTTTTGGGTTGGGCGCTGCGCGGACCGCGGCCGACGCGCTTCAACATAGCGGCGGCGCTCGTGTGCGTCGCGGGCGTGGGATGCGTGTCGTTCGCCGGAGCGGCCGGATTCTCGCTGCGCCTCGGCGACCTGGTCACGCTTTTGTCCGCGTTCTTTTTAAGCTTGCACGTGCTGTTCACGGCGAAATACGCGCAGGGGCGCGACATGGCGCTGCTCACCGTCGTGCAGTTTCTGGTTGCCGGCGCGCTGGGCTTCGGGGCGGGGCTTGTGTTCGAGCCGATGCCCGCGTTCGCCGCGCTCGACCTCGACACGTGGCTGAGCCTGGGCTATCTGGCCGTGTTCGCCTCGTGCATTGCGCTGCTGCTTCAGAACATCGCGGTGGCGCACGTCGATCCGGCGCCGGCGTCGCTGTTCCTGGCCACCGAGTCGGTGTTCGGCGTGACGTTCTCCCTGCTGTTTTTGGGCGAGGCGATCACCGGCCCGCTGTTCGCCGGATTCGCGCTCATCTTCGCCGGCATCGTGGTGAGCGAGTACCTGCCCTCGCGCGCGACGCGCAGACGGGGGAAGGTCCGCGAAAGGGCATAAAAAGGCCCGTGCCGGGACAGGGGGAACCCCGGCACGGGCGCGGCGAAGCCTCCGCGAGCGAAGAGGAGGGATGCGAAGGCTCACCTTTCGAAGATGTTCGTTCCCTTCATGCGTTCCCGCATGGTGTTGACGATCTGCTGCGCGTTGCCCAGCTGCACCGGACGCGGCGCCATGGCGTAGCGATGCGCGGCACCGCTCGTCAAAAACGCCGTGCGCGCCTCATCGCGCAGAATGATGGCGCCCTCCGGGCAGATGTCGCGGCAGCTGCCGCATTTCACGCAGTCGGCGGGAGCGTGAAGCACGCCGAACGCACCGTCCTCGTCGTCGAATTTGCGAATGGCGCCGGTTGGGCAGAACGTCGCGCACATACGGCACGACGAGCAGCGCGCGCCGTCGATGACCACGCTTCCCCACAACCGGCTTGCCAGCGCATCGACCTGCGGCTCCCCCAACTGCGCAAGGCTGTCGAGCACCCGTTCGCGCCGATTGGGAAGGAAGTGGGGCAGGGTGCCGTCCTTCATGACGCGCACCACGGCAAAGGCATCGGAAGAGCCGGAGGCCGCGTGGTCAGGCCCGTCGGGGTTCACCGGCTCGTTTCCGCGCTCCTGCGCGAAGTACGCGTCCAGCGCCCGCCGCGCCGTATCCGTATTGACCCCGTCGGCCAGGGCGAAGGCGGGCACGTCGCGCGTCACCAGCACGCGCGCGTCGCTGCCCCAAGCCGCAAGCAGCCCGTTGGCCTCGGCGGCCACCAAGCGAGCGGTGTCCAGCCCCGGCTTTTGCGCGCACCGCGAGCATTCGCCGCACACCAGGCGCACGCGGCGCACGCCCTTGACGGCCAGCGCGCAGACCAGCGACTCGTCCACGCGCCCCAGGCACACCACGCCCGCCGCGCGCCCTTCAACCAGCAGCCCCGACAAGGCCCGCCGCACCTGCTCGCACGCGATTGCCACCTCGTCGCCCTGCCGCGCTGCCAGGCACGCCTGCTCAAGCTGGGCGTCTGCGGGGTTGCGCGCCTCAAGCGCGCAGGTGGGGCACACCGTGGCGCAGGTGCCGCACCCCACGCATTTCCGCGCGTCCACCGCAAGCCGCCCGTCAACAAGCGCGATGCACCCGGACGTGCACGCCTCGGCGCACCTCAGGCACTCCACGTTGCGGTTGCGCACCTTGGCGCACCTGTCTTGGCGCACGCGCACGGCCGCGCCGTCCACGCCCTCCAGCACACCCAGTATGCTCCGATTCCCCGCCATTTAACGCGCCGAGCTTTCCTCGCCCTTGGCAAGCACCACCTTCGCCTGGCCCGTCGCGCCGTCTTTCTTGAACGTGAACGGCATGCTGACGGCTCCGGTGGGACACGCGTCCACGCAGGCGCGGCAACGCGTGCAGTCCGCCAGCGTGCGCTCGCCGTAATCGGGGTGGCGCAGGTTGATGTCGGCGTCGCACGCCATGGCGCACCGCGAGCACGGCGTTTTCTTGCCCGTCTCCAGGCACTTGGCGTCGTCGATGACCGGCTTCCACGTGCGGCCGAACCGCGACACCAGGTTCATAAGGCCCGCCAACGGGCAGAACCGCGTGCACCACTTGCGCAAAAACACCAGCTCGGCCACCAGGACGGCGGGCACGAGCACCACCGACCACGTCATGTCGCCGAACGCGAACAACCGCCAGAGCACAAGCACCGTGGCGAAGGTGAGCCCGATGGGGCACACCAGGCAAAACACCGGAAACCCGAAGACGGCCGTGGAGAGCAGCGCCCCGCCCAGCACGTAATGGCGCGAGTCCAGCTTCTTGCGCGTTTGCTTGCAACCGCCGCAGGAGGCGCAGCCGTGCTTCGCCGGAGCCGCAGCTGCCGCGGCGGCATCGGGCGCCGGGGCCGGGGCCGCAGCGCCGCCGGCCGTCTGGGCCGCCCCGGTCCTCGCAGCCGCACCGGCGGCTGCCGGGGCCGCGTCGCCCGCCGTAGCCGCGTCGCCGCCGTCCGCCGCAGCCGCGTCGATCGCGGAAGCGCCGGCCGCGCCCATCTCGCCGCGCGCGATGCCCAGCATCTCGTTGCGACGCCGCTCCTCCAGCTGACGACGCTTCTTGGGCGAACGGAAGAACCCGCGCACGCGGTCGAGCACCGGCACGGGGCACACCCACCCGCAAAACGCACGGCCCACGAAGAACACGAGCACGGCCATGATCGCGATTGACACCGCCGCACGCGGCACGAACGTCTTCGTGGCTATCATGGTGGCGATGGCCCCCAGGGGGCACAGCGCCGCGATGTCGTTCCAACCGAAGCCCGAAAGCGTCCCCAGGTTGACGCCGACCACCAGCCCAATACACAGCACCGCGAACACGACGGTCGCCACGACGGTGCGGATCTTGCTTGCCTTCATGACGAGACCCCCTTACTCCAACGTTTCCAACGGGCGCACCACAACAGCCCGCTTTGTCGCTCCGGAGGCGATGGAACCCGCCTTCAACGACACGCACACGCTCTCGCAGGCGCCGCAGCCCACGCATTTGTCCTCGATGACGTGCGGCTGGGGGTTGGCCCCCTCGGTGGAAAGCTCTATGGCGTCGAAGCCGGCCTCCACGCACGCGTCGTAGCAGTAACGGCAGCCCGTGTCGCGAAACGCCAGGCACTGGGCTTCGTCGATGACGGCCAAGCCCAGCACGGTGCTCTGCGCCACAGCGCCCTCCGGCAAGGTCAGCGCCTCGGTGGGGCACGTGGCCACGCACAGCGGCACGCCGCCGTTTTCCTGCGCGCAGAAATCGCACCAGCCATCGTCGAAGCTCAGCGCCGGAGAGCGCATGCCCAAAAGCCCGTCTTCCACGTGCGCCGGCACGATAACGCCGCGCGGGCACGCCTCGTAGCATTTCTCGCAGCGAATGCAGGCGCTCACCAGGTGCGACTCGTCCTGGCCTCCCGGCGGTCGCACAAGCGGGTTGTGCCCGGCGTAGCGCAGCGCCCCCAAACCCAGAAGCGCCGCCGTGCCGCCTGCGCCGATGAGCAGCGAGCGGCGCGACACGCTCAAAGGCCCCTTGGCGCGCGTGCGCCCCGCGTCCTGCGCGCCCCCTGCGGCGGCGTCCGTCTCCCGAGCGCTTTCCGCGGCGGCGTCCGCCCCCCGGGCGCCTCCTGCGAAAGCAGGGCCGCCCGCGTCCTGCGCGCCCCCCGTCCCGGCGTCGGCGCCGTGCGCCCCAACCTTCTCGTCTTCGCTCATGTTCCTCTCCTCTTCGCTTCTGGAATGCACAGGAAACCGCATAAGCGAAAGGGCTTGGGCCGCGCCGCGAAAAGCGAGGCCGCAACCGGGACCCAAGCCCTCTCCGTCATGCGTTTTCAAGCGAGCCGCGAACAGCGGGCCGCAGACCGCAGGCCCGGGCCGCAAGCCGCGAGCACCGGCCGCAAGCTGCAGACCGCAACCCGCAACCGCAGGCCGCTCCCGCATGCGGGCCGCGCCCGGAAGCGCCGACCAGAACGCCCCGGACGCGCGCCCGCCGTCCCGCTAGTACAGGGCGAACACGCTGATGGCCACCACGTACAGGATGACCCTCCAGCAAATGCCCCCCACAGTGCAGCACGCCAGCGCCGCGCCCGCATAGCCCGCAAGCTTCGTGCCGGCCGCCTTCTGCCGCAGCGCCAGCCACGTCAGCGCCACGGGCGCCGCAATGCCCACCGCGATGGCACCCAGCCAAAACGCCACAGCCTGCGAGCCCGCCAAGATGCTGCCCACGATGCCCGCGCGGTCAACCATGGCCACATCGGGCAGCGTCGGGTCGAAGTAGTACTGGATCTCGGCCGAGTACAGGCCCGCCGACCCATTGATGACCAGCGCGTACACCAGCACCACCGCCAGCTGCAGCACGCCGCCGGCAAGCGATGCCTTAAGCGCAAGCTCCTGCGCGTCGTCGGCGCCGGTGACGCCCGCCACGACAGTCGCCGTCAAGCCGCCCATGAACACGGCATTCACCACGTAGTACGCGATGAGCAGCGGCGTGTCCCACGAGGGCAGCGCCTCCATGAGGTAGCTGTCGCCGGTCACGGCCGGCAGCCCCAGGCCCACCACGATGGCCAGCACGCCGCACCACTTGGGCGCCATGCCGTCCTCGGAGCGGCGCATCATGAGGAAGTACAGCACCAGCACCACCGCGAACACGATGCAGCCGATGAACTCCAGCGTGATGCCGGACGTGATGTGGCCGAAGCCGTTGAAGATGCGCTCCCAGTGCTGCAGGTGCATGAACACCGCGATGCCGCCCACCGCCAGCGTCGCCAGCGACACCGCAAGCGAGGCGATCTGCATCTTCTTGCCTTTGCCCAGCACGCACAGCAGGCCCTGCACGGCCAACGTGCCGCCGGCTACGCACAGGAAGAACGTGAAGAGAATAAGAGGCCATTCAGGATGCATGTTCTACTCCCTCCACTTCCGGCCCTCGCGCATGAGGTACATGAGCTTGGGGCCGTTGCCCGCGTCCACCAGGCGGTGGATGTCGCTTTCGGAGTACGGCTCAACGTAGTCCTTCAGCTTCACGCGCGTCTTGGTCATCTCGTCGTACTGGCAGCCGGGGCTGTCGGGATGCGCCGGCCCCTCGAAATTGTCCACGCCCTGGTCAAGGTCGCCGAAAAAGCGCGCCCGGGCGCCGCACTGGCTGACGCATTGCGGCAGCTCGCCTTGGGAGATGCGCTGCTCGCACATGGTGCATTTCTCCACCACGCGCTCCTCCTCGTTGAGGTAGCGCACGCCGTAGGGGCAGGCCATCGCGCAGAACTGGCAGCCGATGCACTTGGACTTGTCCACTTGGATGGTGCCGTCCTCGCGCACGTGGGACGCCTCGGTGGGGCACACCTTCACGCACTCGGGGTTCTCGCAGTGCTGGCACTGCACGGGAAGGAAGTACATCTCGACATCGGGGAACTGCGCCCCCTCCGTTTTGGGATGCGGGCCCACGCGCAGCGTCTTGATCCAGAAGTTGCCCACCGGCACGCCGTTGATGGCCTTGCACGCCACCGTGCAGGCGAGGCATCCGGTGCAACGGTTCAGATCCGTTACGATCGCATAGTTCGCCATGGAACAACCTCCTTCCTATTGATGGTTCTTCGAGTACTGACCCAGCTCGTCGCCGCCCGCTTGGCCGCTGACCAGCTTGCCGGCAGCCTGCAGCTCGGGGATTTGAACGGAGGGCTGCAAACCGGTTGCGGACAGGTTGGCAAACGTCATCTCCACGTTGGAATCGGCCAGGCGCGGGTCGTTGGACAGCCACTCCTTCAGGCGCGGATCGTTGGCGTTGGTGATGGCGGGGTTGCCCTGCGGATCGCACGGCACGGGGTTGTTGAACGGGCTGTTCTCCTCGGTGGCCTTGTAGATGAGCACCGGAAGGCCGCGCAGCTGGGAGGCGCCGCACACCCAGCAC
>NZ_CBDTNW010000017.1:0-23970 GCF_965361815.1 Rubneribacter sp. | reverse complement strand
TGCGCACAACATCTTCAACGATCCCACCAGCCCGGTGGACACTATTCTGGCGTTCAACATCCCCAACAACCGCGCCATGATGCACCTGGACACCGTGTTCACGCAGATCGACGTGGACAAGTTCACCATCCATCCCGGCATCATGGGGCCGCTCACCGTGTTCGAGATCACCCCCGAGGGCACGGGCATCAAGGTGCGCGAGACGAGCGGCAAGCTGGAGGACGTCCTTGAGACTTACGTGGGCCGTCCGGTGGAGCTTATCCCCTGCGCCGGCGGCGACCGCATCGCGGCCGAGCGCGAGCAGTGGAACGACGGCTCCAACACGCTGTGCATCGCCCCGGGCACCGTGGTGGTCTACGAGCGCAACGACGTGACCAACGCCCTGCTCAAGGAAAAGGGCATCAACGTCATCGAGATCCCCTCGGCCGAGCTTTCCCGCGGTCGTGGCGGCCCGCGCTGCATGAGCATGCCCATCTGGCGCGAGGACTAGCCCTTACGCGCCGTTTGCTTTTCTTGTCTTTTCCGGCGCGGCGTCCCGAGGAAACGAAGGGGTCGCGCCGAAAAGAGGTGGACGGAAAACTTGGCGCCGTCCATCGTTGCACGTTTTTGTCAGAGACGACGAAAGGAACGAACCATGCCTACTAGCCTGAGCGGTCGCCACTTCCTGAGGCTCCTCGACTTCTCCACCGAGGAGATCGAGTACCTCCTGAAGCTCTCCCGCGACTTCAAGAACCTGAAGCGCACGGGCACGCCGCACCGCTACCTTGAGGGCAAGAACATCGTCCTGCTGTTCCAGAAGACGTCCACCCGCACGCGCTGCGCGTTCGAGGTTGGCGCCATGGACCTCGGCATGGGCGTGACCTACCTTGATCCGGGCAGCTCCCAGATGGGCAAGAAGGAGTCCATCGAGGATACCGCCCGCGTGCTCGGCCGCTTCTACGACGGCATCGAGTTCCGCGGCTTCGCCCAGACCGACGTCGAGGAGCTGGCCGCCAACGCCGGCGTGCCGGTGTGGAACGGCCTTACCACCGAGTGGCATCCCACCCAGATGCTCGCCGACATCCTGACCATGCAGGAGAACTTCAACTACGACATCAAGGGCAAGACCTTCGTGTTCATGGGCGACGCCGCCAACAACGTGGCCCGCTCCCTCATGGTCGTGTGCTCCAAGCTGGGCGTGAACTTCGTGGCCTGCGGCCCGAAGGAGAACATGCCCGACGCCGAGCTCATCGAGACCTGCAAGGCCATCGCCGCCGAGAACGGCTCCACGGTCAAGACGACCGAGGACATCAAGGAGGCTTGCACGGGCGCTCATGTCATCTACGCCGACGTGTGGGTGTCCATGGGCGAGCCGGACGAGGTGTGGGCCGAGCGCATCCGCCTGCTCGAGCCGTACCGCGTGACGAAGGAGGTCATGGCCATGGCCGACCCCTCCGCCATCTTCCTGCACTGCCTGCCGTCGTTCCACGACACCAACACCACCATCGGCGCCGACATCGCCGAGCGCTTCGGCGTCACGGAGATGGAGGTCGAGGACGAGGTGTTCGAGTCCAAGCAGTCCAAGGTGTTCGACGAGGCCGAGAACCGCATGCACACCATCAAGGCCGTCATGTACGCCACGCTCTCCTAAGAAAGTCGAAGGTGAATCGAAATGCCCTACACTATCGGCGAGGGTAAGACCGTCGTCATCGCGCTCGGCGGCAACGCCCTGGGCAACACGCCCCAGGAGCAGCTCGAGCTTGTGAAGAACACGGCCACCCACATTGTTGACATGATCGAGGACGGCACCAACGTCGTGGTCTCCCACGGCAACGGCCCGCAGGTCGGCATGATCAACAACGCGTTCGCCTATGCGTCCGCCAACGATGGCAAGACCCCGGAGATGCCTTTCCCCGAGGCCGGCGCCATGAGCCAGGGCTACATCGGCTACCAGCTCTCCCAGGCTATCCTCAACGAGCTTAAGGCCCGCAACATCCTGCGCTCCACCGTCAACGTCATCACGCAGACGGTCGTGGATCCTGACGATCCGGCGTTCCAGAACCCCACCAAGCCGGTGGGCGCGTTCCTGACCGAGGAGGAGGCCAAAGCCAAGGCCGCCGAGACGGGCTGGACGTACAAGGAGGATGCCGGCCGTGGTTGGCGCCAGGTGGTGGCCAGCCCCAAGCCGGTGCGCATCGTCGAGTTCGACGCCGTGCGCGACCTGGTCAACGACGGCTACGTGGTCATCTCCACGGGCGGCGGCGGCGTGCCGGTGTTCGAGGAGGGCGGCGCCTACTCGGGCGTGCCCGCCGTCATCGACAAGGACCGCTCGAGCGCTCTTCTGGCCCGCAAGCTCAAGGCCGACATGCTCGTCATCCTCACGGCCGTGGAGAAGGTGTGCGTGAACTTCAACACGCCCGACCAGAAGGCCATCGACGAGATGGACGTGGAGCAGGCGCGCGCCTACATCGAGGAGGGCCAGTTCGCCCCCGGCTCCATGCTGCCGAAGGTGGAGGCCTGCATCGAGTACGTCGAGCAGTTCCCCGCGGGCAAGGCGCTCATCACGAGCCTGGAGTGCGCTGCGGCGGGTCTGCGCGGCGAGACCGGCACCGTGATCACGGCGTAAAATCCGTTTCGGGTCCGTCGGGGCGCGCCAACGCCCCGACGGCCTGGCGGCAGCGCGGGATTTCCGTTCGGGGCGGGATTTCGCGCTGGTTGGAAGCCGGTCTGCGCGGTTATGCTTCCGCAGGGCCGGTGGGTTGAGAATTTCTCGTTCGCCAAAAAGGTATCAACTTCAATCCTCTTGTAAGGAGGGCCTTTCATGACCGAGAAAGAAAAAAGCAGAAAGAAACGCTCGCTGTCGTCGTTCACCATCCTGCTCATTATCCTGATCGCCTTGGCGCTTGTGACCGTTGCCATGTCGCTGGCGGGCGTCGAAGGCGTGACCGGGGCGACCGTCGCCAACGTGGCGACCGCTCCCGTCAAGGGCTTCACCGACGCGCTTCCGGTGTGCCTGTTCGTTTTGATCTTGGGCGGCTTTTTGGGCATCGTCACCGAGACGGGGGCTTTGGACGCCGGCATCGCCGCGCTCGTCAAAAAGCTCAAGGGCAACGAGCTGGTGCTCATCCCCATTCTCATGTTCATCTTCTCCATCGGCGGCACGACCTACGGCATGTGCGAGGAGACGGTCCCGTTCTACCTGCTGCTGGCCGCAACCATGGTGGCGGCCGGGTTCGACAGCGTGGTGGGCGCGTCGGTGGTGCTGCTTGGCGCCGGCTGCGGCGTGCTCGGCTCCACGGTGAACCCGTTCGCGGTGGGCGCTGCGGTTGACTCGCTGTCGGGGACGGGCGTCGAGGTGAACCAGGGCGTCATCATCCTGCTCGGCGTGGTGCTGTGGCTTGTGACGCTGGCCATCTCCATCGTGTTCGTCATGCGCTATGCCAAGAAGGTGAAGGAGAACAAGGGCTCCACCATCTTGTCTTTGCAGGAGCAGGAGGCCATGAAGGCCGAGTTCGGCGAGGCGAAGGACGAGGCTTCCGAGGCCGATGCGAACGGCAAGCTCATGACGGGCCGCCAGAAGGCCGCGCTCGTCGTGTTCGCGTTGACGTTCGTCGTCATGATCGTGGGCTTCATCCCCTGGGGCGATTTCGGCGTGGAGGCGTTCAACGCCGGCGCGGTCACCGAAGAGGTCACCCAGACGGTCACAGGCGACGAGATATCCGCCGCTTGGACCGACGGGAAGGTGGGCGGCGAGCTGTCCTTCTCCGGCGACGTCGAGGGAACGGTGACCACCGAGGAGCAGATCTCCCAGGGTTGGTCGGCGTTTCTGACGGGTTTGCCGCTGGGTCAGTGGTACTTTGACGAGGCGTCCACCTGGTTCCTCATCATGGCCATCGTCATCGGCATCGTGGGCGGCGTGTCGGAGAGCCGCTTCGTCAAGGCGTTCATCAACGGCGCCGCTGACATGATGAGCGTTGTGCTCATTATCGCGTTGGCCCGCTCCGTCACGGTGCTGATGGGCGAGACCGGCCTTGACATGTGGATTCTGGAGAACGCGGCGAACGCTTTGAACGGCCTGTCGGCCGTCGTGTTCGCGCCGCTGTCGTTCCTGCTGTACGTGGTGCTCTCGTTCCTCATCCCGTCGTCGTCGGGCATGGCGACGGTGTCCATGCCCATCATGGGCCCGCTCGCCAACTCGCTCGGGTTCTCCCCGGACGTGATGATCATGATCTACAGCGCCGGCAACGGCCTGGTGAACCTGTTCACCCCGACGAGCGGCGCCATCATGGGCGGTCTGGCGCTCGCGCGGGTGGAGTACTCCACGTGGCTTAAGTTCGGCGCCAAGCTGTTCGTGGTTTTGGGGGTGGTGTGCCTGATCGTGCTGACCATCGCCATGATGCTGGTGCCCGGTCCCGCCGCCTAGGCGCCTCTCGCGCCGGCTTCGGCCGGTTTCGCTTGGGATCTGGGGTCTGCGGGGCTTCCCGTCATGCGGCGGGGAGCCCCTGTTGCATGGCGGGCGGCTCAGAGCGCCTTTCTCATCCAAACGTGCTCAACGTGCTCGTCCATCTCGACCGGCCCGTACGACCGGTACCCCGAACGCTCGTAGAACGGTTCGGCGCGGCATTGCGCGTGCAAGCGCATCTCCGCGGCGCCGGCTTGGCGGGCCAGGCGCTCGGACTCCGCCAGCAGGGCGGCTCCCAGCCCGTTTCCCCGCTTGTCGGGGAGCACGGCAAGGCGGCCGAAGATCCATCGGCCGGAAGCGCCGGGCCGGTTGTCGGGGAATATCCGCGCGCAGCCCGCAAGCTCGCCGTCGACGCGCAACGTCACGTGCACGGTGCGCTCGTCGCGGTCGGTGTCGTCGAACTCGTTTCGGAAGCCTTGCTCCTCCATGAAAACGCGCGTGCGCACCATGCGCGCGCCTTCGAAGTCCCCTTGCTCGAACGTCAGCTCCACAGGATCGCTTCTTTCTCGGTCGGTTGCGGCGGGGCAGGGCCTGCCTTCGGACGTGCGGCAACGATAGCACAAACCGCCCTGCGCACCGAAGGTCTTCCGAGGTCGTATGTGCGTTTTCTGCATAAGGAGCGGCTTGCGGCCGGTTCGGCGGCGCATCGGCGCACCGCTTTGCAAGAACATGGTAGAATCAACGAACTTGCAGTTTCAGACGCTTTACGAGGAAAGATGCCCATCATGCAAATTCGCGAACAACTTGAACAGCTGATCGACGCGGCCGTTGCGGCTGCGCGTGAGGACGGCTCGCTCGTCCTCGACGAGGCTCCCGAGGCGGCCCTCGAGCGTCCGCGCGACGAGGCCAACGGCGATTGGGCGTCCACGGTGGCCATGCGCTCGGCGAAGCTCGCCAAGAAGAACCCGCGCGAGATAGCCCAGGTCATCGTCGATCATCTGCCCGAGAACGACCTCGTGCAGTCGGTGGAGGTGGCCGGACCCGGCTTCATCAACATCCGCCTGGCGCCCGCCACGCTGCAAAGCGTGGTGACCGCCGTCCGCGCCGAGAAGGGCGACTTCGGCAAGGGCGAGATCCCCGAGGGCCAGCGCAAGATCAACCTCGAGTACATCTCGGCCAACCCCACCGGCCCCATGCACGTGGGCCATGGCCGCTGGGCGGCGCTGGGAGACGCCACGGCGCGCGTCATGCGCCACGCCGGCTACGACGTGTACGAAGAGTTCTACATCAACGACCACGGCACCCAGATGGACAATTTCGGCGAGTCGGTGGCCGTGCGCTACCAGCAGCTGCTCGGCCGTGACGTGGAGATGCCGGAGAGCTGCTACGCCGGCGCGTACGTGAAGGACATCGCGCAGGCCATCATCGACGAGGACGGAGATGCGTGGCTCGACGCCGACCCGACCGAGCGCATGGAGAACTTCCGCGAGCGCGCCTACGCCTACGAGCTGGCCGAGCAGCACCGCGTGACCGAGCGTTTCGGCACGACGTTCGACTGCTGGTTCAGCGAGCGCAGCCTCTACGAGCCCGACGAGAGCGGAAAGAGCGCGGTGGACCGCAGCCTTGAGGCCATGGACGAGAAGGGCTACATCTACGTTGAGGACGGAGCCACCTGGTTCAAGTCGAGCGCGTTCGACGACGAGAAGGACCGCGTGCTCATCAAGGCCAACGGCGAGATGACCTACTTCATGAGCGACGTGGCGTACCACTACAACAAGATGGAGCGCGGCTTCGACCACCTCATCAACATTTGGGGCGCCGACCACCACGGTTACATCGCCCGCTGCGAGGCGATGCTCGCCGCCTGGGGCTGGCCCGGCGCGCTGGAGATCATGCTCGGCCAGCTGGTGAACCTGTTCCGCGACGGCGAAGCCGTGCGCATGTCCAAGCGCACCGGCGAGATGATCACGTTCGAGGAGCTCATCGACGAGGTGGGCGTGGACGCCACACGCTACCTCATGCTGGCGAAGTCGAGCGACCAGCCCATCGACTTCGACATCGAGGTGGCGAAGAAGAAGGACGCCTCGAACCCGGTGTACTACGTGCAGTACGCCCATGCGCGCATCTGCTCCATTCTGCGCAAGGCCGCGTCAGAGGCCGACGCCGCGGCCGCCGAGTCCGGCGAGCTGTCGATGGACGAGCTAGCCGCGAAGGTCATCCCGGCCGATGTGGACCTCTCGCCGCTTGCGCATGAGAGCGAGCTTGCCCTCATGCGCAAGATGGACGACTTCGGCCCGCTTGTGGCCCAGGCCGCCCGCGACCGTGCGGCGTTCCGCCTGACGCACTACGCGCAGGAGCTGGCCGCGCTGTTCCATTCGTTCTACACGAACTGCCACATCGTTGGCGAGGAGCCGGCGCTGCGCGACGCCCGTCTTGCGCTCGCCGACGCGTCCCGCATCGTGCTGGCCACCACGTTGGGCCTTTTGGGCGTGAGCGCCCCGGCAAAGATGTGAGGCGCTGCGGAGTTGAATCTGAGAAGGGGTCTCCCGCGGGCGGCCCCTTCTTCGTTTCCGGCGAACGCGTTGCGCCCGTCGAGGGCGTTCGCTACACGTTGTCCTCGAGATCGATCTGCATGAGGTAGACGTTCTCGCGCAGGCGCTTGGCGCAGGCGCGGCTCAGCTCGCCCTCCTCGTAGCGGGTCTGTATCTGCTCCAGCTCCAGGTACAACCCCATCCTCTCGATGTCGCGGGCCTTGTCCGCCGTGGTGGTGATGGCGGTGATGGAGGGCGCTGCGCTTCTCAGCGACCGCAGCACGCGCTGGTATTCGAGCAGCAGGGTGGACACGTCCTCGGTTTTCTCGGCGGAGTCGCTTGACGCCAGCTCGGCTTGCAGGTTCGCAACCACCTTCTCGCCGGACTTTATCTGCAGGTCGCGCAAAGCCTGCGTCGTCTCCGTCAGCTTGGCGCCGGGAAGCCCCCGCACCACGCGATGCCAGGTGGAGCGCAGCACGGTGCGCATGCGCGCGACGGTCTTGTGCAGCGACCAGCGGCCCGTATGACGCTCCAGCAGGTTTTCCGTGTGGGAGAGGCGGGCGAGGTAACGGTAGCCGACCAGCGGGGTGGTCTCGCCGCTTTCCACGGCTTCGGTCACGTAGTCCTGCTCCCAGCGCAGCGCCTTGAGGCGCAGCCTCACGTTCAGCTCGTCGTCGATGCCGTTATGCTCCTTGATGCGCGCGATGCGTTCGTTGTACGAGTGGATGACCATCTGCGTGGCGGCGCGATTCTCGGCGGTTTGACGCGCGGACAACTCCTCGATGACGCTGCGGAGGATGTCGAGGTTCGCCCGCGCCTCGCCTGCGCGCGCATCCTCGTTCGACGGAGCCTTCGTGGGCGCAAGCAACGGGATGACGAACGTGGCCAGAAGCAGGGTGGCCACGATGACGCCGCATGCCAGGAACATGATGAGCTGCTGCTGGGGGATGGCGCGCGGAAGCGTCAGGATGACGGCCAGCGTGACGGCGCCCTTGGGGCCGCCAAGCGTCATGATGGCGGCCGATCTCAGGTCGGCGCAGGACAGGCGCCTGTCCTGCCGTTCCCGACGCTCTTGCCCGGCCAGTTCCATGGCGAGCACCCACAGGAAGCGCACGGCGATGAGGACGAGGGTGGCAAGCAGCACATATCCGATGATGAGGCCGTTGTCTATGTGGACGTTTTCCCAGGTCTGCTGCATGGCGCGCGGCAGCTGCGTGCCCAGAAGCACGAACACCACGCCGTTTAAGGTGAACGACAGCACGCGCCACACGCTGTCGGAGACGATGTTCAGCCGCGAGACGGACGGTCCGATGGCCCGCGGCGAAATGACGTTGACCAGGCCCGCCGCCACCACGGCCAAGATACCGCTTGTGTGGAGCTGGTCGGCCACCAAATAGACGATGAACGGCGTGAACACCTCGAACAGCACGTGGAACGTCGTGTTCTCCAGCCCCCATGAGCGCACCTTGCGCACGAGGAAGTTTCCGAACAGTCCCAGCGCAATGCCCACGGCGATTCCCCCGAAGAACTCCACCAGGAACTCCCCGGCGGCGTCCATGAGGGAGAACGTTCCCGTCACCGCCGCGCCGAGCGCGAACTGAAACGCCACGATGCCCGAGGCGTCGTTGATGAGCGACTCGCCTTTGAGTATGTTCTGGGCGCGGGTCGAGATGGCCGACCCTCGGGAAAGCGAGGCCACGGCTATCGGGTCGGTGGGTCCGAGGGCCGCGCCCAGGGCGAATGCGGCCGCCAGGCCGATGGAAGGCTCTATCCAGTGGACCGTGAACCCGATGGCCAGCGCCGTGACCACCACCAGCCCGATGGCAAGCGACACGACCGGCACCTTGTTGCGCCACAACTCCGCCTTGTCGGCGTTTTTCGCCTCGTTGTACAAAAGCGGCGCTATGAACAGGACCAAGAACAGCTGCCCGCCCGAATCGTCGAAGATGATGTCGATCTGGCCGCCCGCGGCCACGGCTATGACCAACCCCAGGCCGATCTGTATGAGGGGGGAGGACACCTTGGGGACCAGCTGGTCGATGACCGAAGAGGCAAGAACGGCAGCCAGCATGAGCAGGGCGAGCATAAAGGCTTCCACGCGTGATTCTCCTTCGATTGCGCAAGGGGTTCGCCTCATATTGTAGCCTAATTCGGTCGGGACGCGGCGCGCGGATCGCGAAGACGGACCCCGGCCGCAGGGCGTCTTCCGGCGTCTTGCGCCCCCCGTCTAAGGCGATCAGGCAAGCGGTAGCGAGATCTCCACGCGAAAGCCCTTATCCGGGGCGCTTGACAGCGAAAGCTCCCCGTTGTGGAGTCGGGCGATGCGGTCGATGAGCACCAGACCCAGTCCGTGCTCCTCGCCGTAAGAGCCGGCGGCGTCCCGGGCGGTGCGCGCGCGGGCCAGGCGGCCCTCGAGCGCCGCCATCTCCGCGGCCGAAGCGCCCGCGCCGTCGTCGGCCACGCACATCACCGCGCGCCCGGCTTCGGCGCCCGGCCCCGCGGAAGGCTCGACGCGCAGCGACATTGCGATGGCGCATCCTTGCTCGTTGTGCAGTCGCGCGTTGGCCACGGCGTTTTCCACCGCGCGGGCGAGCAGGCGCTCGTCGGCCAGCACCACGGCGTCCGCCGCGCCGGGTCCCACGTCCAGATCGATCGGGTGCGTCTCGTCCAGGCCGGCGTTCGCGTGCGCGGCCGCCACCGTCCGCAGGATGCGGGCCGGGCGAACGCGCTCGAGGGAGAGCGGCCTGGCGGTGTAGTCCAGCTGCGAGGCGGTGTTGAGGTCGGTGACCAGGTCCTTGATGCGCAGGCCCTGCGCGCGGATCACAGCCGCGCCCGAGCGCGCCTCGGCGGGCATGTCGCGGTCGCCTGCGATGGCGTCGGCGTACCCGAGGATCATGGACAGCGGGGTGCGGATGTCGTGGGACACGCCGCGTATCCAGTTGGCGCGCGCGGCGTCCTTCTGCTCGATGAGGCCCGACACCTCGGTGAGGCGCTGGCCGATCTCGCGCAGGTCCCCTTTGAGGCGCACGTCGGCCGCCCGCCCCTCCGACAGGTTGTCGAGGGCCTGCGAGATGGGCGCGACGGCATTTTGGGTTCTGCGCCGCGAGACGGCGTAGAGCAGAAAGAGCAGAGCGACGTCCACGGTGAACAGGAGCAGCGCGTACAGCGGCAGGTTTCTCACGCTGTCGACGGGGTAGGTGAGCGTGAAGGTCCAGTACGTGTCCTTGGGAAAGCCCACGATCAAAAGCCCGTCGTCGCGCTTCCAGAAAAACGCCGGGTAGTCGGCGATGGCCGCGTAATGGGCGGCCATCGCCACGTCCTGGACGGAATAGGACGTCGGCACGTCGGCGGGCAGGCCGCGCGACCAGACGGCGCTCCCCTCCGCGTTAAGGAGCATGCCCCAGGCGCCGTGCGCGTCAAGGGCGCCCTCGCCGTTGGCTCCCAGCTCGAAGGCTCCGTCTTGGGAGGCGAAAAGGGCGCTGTCCACGACGCGGGTCACCGAGGAGGGGGATCCGTCGTTGTAGTTGGCCTCGGACTCGCGGTAGGCGATGACGACGTAGAGAAGGAAGTCCACCACGACGATGAGCAGCGCGCATGCCGCGAACAGCAGCAGCTGCCTGGTGAAGAAGCGCGCGAAGCCCTTGGGGCGTCGCCGCAGGTCCCGTTTGCGCTCCCAGCGCCTCACGGGCGGGTCACCAGCTTGTAGCCCAGGCCGCGCGCCGTGACGAGCGAGACGGGCTTCGACGGGTCGGCCTCTATCTTCTCGCGCAGCCGCCGGATGTGGGCCATGAGCGAGTTGTCGTAGCCAAACGACGTGCCCCAGCACGCCTCGCACAAAGCGTCGATGGTGACGATGCGCCCCGCGTTGCGCGCGAGCACGCTCAGTATCTCGTGCTCCTTGGCGGTGAGCTGCGCCGTCCCGCCGTCTGCGCGCAGCACCTCGGCGGTGGCGAAGTTCACGCGGCATGCGTCCAGCTCGAGCAGCGGGCTTTCCTCGGCGTAGCAGCGGCGCAGCACCGCGGCGATGCGCAGCATGAGCTCTTGGGGCAAAAACGGCTTGGCGATGTAGTCGTCCGCGCCCAGCGACAGGCCGCTCACGCGGTGGAAAGGCTCGTCTTTGGCCGTGAGGAACACTGCGGGCGCGCTCGCGTAGGCGGGGCGCTCGCGCAGGCGCGCGAGCAGCTCGAAGCCGTCCATGCGCGGCATCATGACGTCGAGGACGAACAGCTGGTAGCGCTCGGAAGCGCCCGTGCGGCCGTCTGCGCGGGCGAGCGCCTCCTCGCCCGAGTGCGCGACGTCCACGCAGGCAAAGCCCGCGCCATGCAGGATGGCGGCCACCATGTCCGCCAGGTCGCGCTCGTCGTCCACCACCAGGATGCGCTTGTCGCGCAGATGCCCGTCCACCATGCCGAACCCGCCCGTCGCCACTTCCAACCTCCCTTTCTCGTTTCGCACCGCATTATGCCACAGCTTCGCGCCGCATTCCGCGAGGCGCGCGCAAGCGTAAGGAGGCCGCAAGGCGGGGCGGGGCGAGGGCGGGTCCTTGCGCTGCGAAAAGGCTCCGACGGGTTTTCGCTCGTCCCGGCGGGTCCGCGTCGTCTTGCTCCGAACCTGCCGCAGGCCTTCGTTTGGCGAGAAATCACCGAAGTCGGAAACCTTCTGCGTCCGATGCCGCCGAAACACCTGGTCGCTCAAACCGAAGCGGACCGAAGCGCTTCAAGATGGCATGAAAAGGCCCCCGGAGCTTCCGATTTCGGTGATTTCTCGCCAAAGAGGACGCATGCGCCGTCGGACGCCGCTCCAGCGGACTTCCGCGGGGCCGCTCGATCCCTTTCTGCCCCGCGTTTCGTAAGGCAATCGCAAGGAAGGCGCGCCAAGGCCGTAAGGTGCGGCTTCTAGACTGAAGGGCGAAGAGAGGAACCGATGCGAAAGGAGACGGAGCATGAGGCATGCGACGCAGGGCGCGGCCACGGTGGTGGAGGTGCGCAACGTGAGCAAGCGCTACGGCGCGCGGGGAGGCAGGCGCGCGGACGCCAGCATCACGCAGGCGCTTGATCGGGTGAGCTTCGCGGTTGCCGAAGGCGAGTTCGTGGGGATCATGGGGCCGTCGGGTTCGGGCAAGTCGACGCTTCTGAACTGCCTGGCCACCATCGACGCGCCCACGAGCGGGCAGATCGTCGTGGGAGGGCGCACGGTCACCGACCTGCGCGGCCGGGCGCTCAGCGATTTTCGCCGGGACGACCTCGGCTTCGTGTTCCAGGACGCGAACCTGCTGGACACGCTCACGGCCTACGAGAACATCGCGCTCGCGCTCACCATCCAGCGCGTGCCCGCCCGCGAGATAGACGCGCGCGTTGTTGAGGCGGCGCGGACGCTTGGCATCGAGGAGGTGCTGGAAAAGCACCCCTTCCAGATGTCGGGCGGGCAGCGCCAGCGCGTGGCGGCCGCGCGCGCCACGGTGACGCGGCCGCGTTTGGTGCTGGCGGACGAGCCCACAGGCGCGCTCGACTCCAAGTCGGCCGCCGCGCTGCTCGAATCGTTCGCGCGGCTCAATGCGCGCGGGGCCACCATCCTCATGGTCACGCACGACGCGGTGTCGGCAAGCTACTGCGGGCGCATCATCCTCATCAAGGACGGCCGCCTCTACGGCGAGCTGCGCCGCCAAGGGGCGGATCGCTCGGCGTTCCACCACCGCATCGTGGAGGTGGTCGCCGACATGGGCGATGCCGAAGGCGCGGAGGGGGAGGAGGTGGCGGCCCATGCTTGTTAGGCTCGCCCTTGGCAACGTCCGCAAGTCCGTCTCGGACTTCGGCGTGTACTTCCTCACGGTCATGCTGGGCGTGGCGGTGTTCTACGCGTTCAACTCCATGACGGCCCAGCAGGGCGTGCTCGCGTTCTCCGAGACGCAGGACAGGATGTTCGACCTTTTGGGCATGGTGATCGGCGGGGTGTCGGCGTTCGTGGCGCTGGTGCTGGTGTTTTTGGTGGTGTATGCCAGCCGCTTCCTCATCAGGCGGCGCAAGAAGGAGTTCGGACTCTACCTCATGCTGGGCATGCGCACCGGCGACGTGGTGCGCATCGTGGCCGTCGAATCGCTTATCGTGGGAGCGGCGTCGCTTCTGGCAGGGCTGGCGCTGGGGTTTGCGCTCTCGCAGCTTCTGCTGTGGGTGACCTCGGCCCTGTTCCAGGCCGGCGTGGCCGAGGCCGCCGGGTTCGCGTTCGTGTTCTCGGCCGACGCGCTCGCGCAGACCGCGGCCGTGTTCGTCGCCATCTTTGCGGTGGCGGCCGTGCTGAACGCGCGCACCGTGGCGCGTGCGAGGCTCATCGACCTTCTGCATGCCGCCCGGCAAGGCGAGGACATGAAGCTGACGAGCCTTCCGCTGTCGCTTGCGCTGTTCGCGGTGGCGGTGGCCCTCATCGGCGCGTCGTACAAGCTGCTCATGGACAACGGCCTCGCAGAGCCCTCGCCCGAGTTCGCGGCCGCCACGGTGCTCGTGTGCGTGGGAACGGCGCTGTTCTTCTACGCGTTGTCGGGGTTTTTGCTGAAGCTTGTGCAGCTGGTTCGGCCGCTGTACTTGCGCGGGCTCAACATGTTCACGCTGCGGCAGCTCAACGCCAAGGTGAACACCACGTTCGCGTCGCTGTCCGTGGTGTGCCTGGTGCTGTTTTTGGCCATCACGAGCGTGTGCGGCGGCATCGGCATCAGAGGTGCGCTCGTCGGTGCGATAGAGGCGAGCACGGCCTACAGCGCCACCGTGTCCACGAGCTTCGGCGCCTACACTTCCGAGACGGGCTACGTGCCCGCCGACCTGGGCGCGTTCGGCGCGTTCGCAAAGGAGCGGGGCTGCGACGCCGCGGCCGGCCTGCGCGCAAGCGCGCAGGCGATAGGGGCGGGGGACTTCGACGCCCTGGTGGAGGACGCAGCTCAGCTCGATTTGCTGGTGGATCCCGACGACGGCCTGACCATGGCCGACGTGGAGGAGGCGAGCGGGCTTGTCCTCGCCGACTTCGCCGGCGCGTCCGTCAACGACGGCTATGGGAAATACCCTGTGCACCTGATGCGGCTCTCGCAGGTGAACGCCGTGCTCGAGCTGGCGGGCAAGCCCGCGATAGAGCTGGGCGAGGGGGAGTGCGCGGTGTTCAGCGACTCCGACATCACGCGCGACTTCTACGAGCAGGTGGTGCGCCGGGGCGCGTCCGTCGAGGTGGGCAGGCGCGCGCTCAAGATGGCGTCCTTCCACGGCGACACGCTGCAGACCACGACGATGCCCCTGAACACGGGCGCGATCGCCGTGCCCGACGACGCCGTGCCCGAGGATGCGGCCATCGTCCAGACCATTCTGAACGTGCAGTGCGCCTCAGACGAGGACGAGGCCGCGTTCGGCGAGCTGGCGGAGGCCGTGTCGGAGGCGGAAGAGCCCGACACCTGGCCCGTCACGCTGTCGCTCACGCGCGGGGAAGTGCTCGAGCAGAGCATCGGGCTGTCCACTGTGGTGGCGTATCTGGCCGTCTACCTGGGATTCGTGCTGGTGGTGGCGTGCGCGGCCATACTGGCCATCCAGCAGCTCTCCGACGCCTCCGACAGCGCGCCGCGCTACGGCCTTCTGCGCAAGCTCGGCGCGGCGAACGGCATGATCTCCGGATCGATCTTCGCGCAGGTGCTCGTGTACTTCCTGTTCCCGCTCGTGCTGGCGGTGGCGCATTCGGCGTGCGCGCTTGCGGTGGTCACCGACGTGGTGGCGGTGTTCGGGCATCTGGACATCGGTGAGACGGCGCTGGTGTGCGCAGCGTGCTTCCTCGCGGTGTACGGCGCGTACTTCGCCGTGACGTTTTTGGGCGCGCGTCGGCTCTCGTTCACGGGCGAGTGAGTCTGCCTGCGCATTCAGGATTCAATCTTTCGATTGCTCGATGAAATCCTTTTTCGACAAAACGAAAGCCCCGCAAACTGTTAACGCCGCAATCCATGTTAGATTGAGAAGAACGATTTGATGCCCTGGATAGCAGCCCGCGACCAGGGCATCTATGCGAAGAAGCATACCGGAATCACCTAAAAGGAACGTTGAGGGCAGGTAGATGGAGATGACCATGTATCCAAGCGTTGCGCCGAGGCTGAGTTCCGACGAAATAATGAGCGACAGTGAGATCTGCGTCAAACAAAGAGCAAACGAGCAGAGTGGCGGGATTAGCACAGATAGTATGAGCGCGTATGGTTTTGCGGAGTCGGAAGGAGGCGCCAGGTTGCTTTCCCCAGGAAAGGCACGCTCGGCATGGAACTCGAAAATGCTGCTACCGAAGAGGAGAGAGGCAGTTGAGAAAACGAATGCGCACCATAGGTAAAACAGCACAACTATTGTTAGAGCGCTTATAAATTTCGACAGCCACCATTTCAAAGTGCTGCCGGTTCTTGGCAGAGCATGCGCGGCTGTTGCTCGCAGCTCTTGAGACGTGTGAAAGCCGATGGACAACAGTAGTGTCAGCTGTGTAAGCATCCAGCCTGCAGGTAGGATGAAAGCCTTTTCGTCTTGCAATTGGAAAGGTTGGGAGCCTCCGAAAAATGAAGCCCATATGTCAATGGCCGATAAGGCTGATTCGCTTGTGCCAATGACCTCTGCTTGTTGGAAGGCATGTACAGTTGCCGCAACGGGCAGGATCGCCATCAAGGCAAAGACTGCCGTATAGCGACCAAAAATGGCTGCTGTGTCGGCTTTCGCTATTCTGAAAAGGCTTCGCATGGTTGCGTTGCTTCTGTCGATCCTATGCGTTTCCCGAGGCGTGAGGCTTCATGTTAACGCTGTCAATAAGGCGTCCATGGTGCATGATCAGGCGCATCTCTTCCATTTCCCCTAATTCTGTCGCGTCGTGGCTCGCCACGACGATCAGCCGCCCTTCGCGCCTGACAGATTCTATGATCTCTTTTGCCATTATGACGCCGCTTTCATCCAAAGCGTTGAACGGTTCGTCCAGCAAGACGATCCGGGGTTTTTCCATGGTGGCGCAAGCAATGGCCAAGCGTTTCTTCATCCCGAGGGAGTATTTCCCATAGGGCCTTTTGTCCAGGGGGTCTAGTCCGACAAGTTCGAGGGCCTGCTTGACTTCGTCGGTGCTTATAAGGGATTTTATGGATGCAAGCAAGCTGAGATTTTGCAGTCCGGTGTATTTTGGCAGGAACGATGGAGAGTCTACGAGCAGTCCTATGCTGGGAGGGAATTCGATATCCTTTTTCAGCTCTTGTCCATCGATGAGCACTTTTCCGGAGGTGGGCCGTATGAGTCCTGCTATAGCACGCAAGAGCATCGTTTTGCCCGATCCATTTTCCCCTCGTATGGTGTACACCACTCCTGGATTCAATGAGCAGGATATGTTGTCTAAAACCGTCGTTCTACGGATTTTCTTCACAAGATTGATAATTTGAACACTCATAAAAAACCTTTCTTGAGGTTGGTCAAAGATTCCGGTATTCGCGCCTCTCCGTGCACTTACAGCTTCCAATGGCTAAAACCGTGATCAGGATTATCGTTGAGACAGCCAAAGGGGCGATGTAGAAAACGCGTTCATAATCTGCAAACATAAAGTAGCCGGATCCTATAATTGCAGGCAACCGAACAAACGCCAAACTTAGATTGGAAAGCGTAATTGCGATCCCAAAACAGGCTATCTCCGAGCGCAGCAAAAGAACCGCAAGCAGAAAAAGGGCGACTTCGAGAAGTACGGTGCTGAAGGTGTCAAACCAGATTACCGAAGCTGCCTCCACCGGTGACGGTTCATGGTTCATTTCGATGCCGGTTAAAGAGGTGAACAGTGTTGATTTCCGCAGTGCGAAATCAGTAATTCCATGTTTCTCGAAAAACACTATCCCCAATGCTACGCAGTACAGCATTGACATTGCTAACGAAGCCAGTACGCTGATGAAAACTCGCCTTTTCCAAATATGGGGCGTGCTGCAGCGCGTGAAGTAAGGATATGTGTGGTCATGTTTCATAAGCGAGAGCGTGATCAGTATTGCGAGCGGGCCGAGCATGACTTGAGGCATTGGCAAAAGGCCATAGGGCGGGGAAGTGAGCATGATCAATTCGTCCAAGGGGGCGACGCTTGTTTTCCAGCCCCCTGCAAATTCCGTTAACTGGTCTTGTTCGATTAATATGCATGCCAAAAGCACGACAAAAAGCAGGCAGAATCCGCCGCAGTGAGATTCCGCAAAGAGCAGACACTCTCTGAACCACGCCTTACCTCGATCCATCTGCACGCCAGTTCCAGATGAGGGATGCTGCTTCGAGAAGTAAAAGAGATAGTAAAAATATCAGAACATTTTCAAATCTTAAATCCCATTGCGGCTGATCGGGGCGCATGAACGATACTGGTGACAGCCAAACAGTCGATCCGGTTCCAAAAATATATGTAAGAATTGTACATATAAAAAGAGAAGAACACAGTACGATCAAGCGGTTTCCCAAAATACGTGATAAAGAGAGGGGGATGCAAGCGAGAAGCCCGGAGGTTGCGGCTATGAGAAGCAAGAACCACGCATTGTATAGAAATATGTTGCTGTAATAGACATCTCCCCACATCGAGTATGGAAAAATTGGAAAAAGGCCTGATGCGGCATTCGGCTCGACGAATGGCAGGAACATTGCCGTCAAGAAAAAATCTACAATCAACGGTATGCTGGCTACGAGCGCGCCTGCTAAAAACGTCGCAGCGTATTTTGACGCCAAATACACGAGGGCTGGGCTGCGGGATGCGATTTGCTCTCTCCATCCGCTTACGGCGTCCTCGTATAAGGAGTCGGAAAAGGGAACGCAAACCATAAGCGGTACAAGGAAGAAATACAGAGCTGGATAAACGGTTCCCGGCCAGCCTCCTATCCAACGATTGAAAACAGACAGCGGATACCCTGTTAACTCTATGTACATAGATTGATCTAGAGATGCCGGGATCACTGAAGTTGCAATATGCGCTGCCACGATTGCGAGAAGGCATAATAAAGCGATAGCAAGCCTTCGGTTAAGGAAGGCCCTTCTTAGTTCCAGTTTCAAGACGTTCACTATTGGGATCCCTCCCAAACGCGGACGGATATTTCGTTGGGATAGTCGAGCAACACGGCATCGAACGGCAAATTGTTCACGTTTTCCCATTGAGCTTCAGAAAACGTATCTTCGCGAAGAGCGTAGACGGCGTACACAGACTTGCTTTCACCCGGTTGGACGCGGTAGTCTTCTATATGTTCGTCACCGTTGAACATTTTCGTGTCGTTGGGCTCGATGACCGTTGACCATGAATCCGATGTGAGCTTGAACCACAGAAGAGGAGTTTCTTCTTCGCCGTCGTTCGATACGATCATTTCGACGATCAAATACTTCGGTTTGTCGTACTTGCGCCATTCTGAACCCAAGAGGGGATTCCAGTTGGGATACAGATGGTATATTTCGTCCATCGTCATGATGGAGCTGCTGGTAAATCGTATTGATACGTTATCGGAAGCCGTGCGTTTGTTCATGGTGAGGTTCGAGATGTCTATCTCATCGTTCAATGCGTAATCTGTTTTTGGGGACGATTGCTGCATAGAAGAGTTGCTTTCTGGGGCCATCGCAACGTTCTTGAAAGTCGAGTTCACTTGCTGAATTCGCATGATGCTCGCTGAAATTCCGACAAACACCAAGATCGAGATAAGCGCCACAATGATTTTTTTCATAGCAATCTCCGTTGGGCGGGTTCCGGTTTGGATGCGCATCTAAATGCTATCGGGGCTCCAAATACCTTCGGTGTGGATGGTGTAATTATAGTTTTTGTTGTGGAACCGTAGGAAGCAGTAAGCGGTGACATCGGTGCGAGGGCGATTTTCCATCACGTAGTTATCGATGTACTGCGCGCCGCGACCTACGGGATATTCTGGACCCCATGTGTAAACACTGCCCATTTGGTATCCGTTGGATTGGACGGTGGCGGTGCCTGTGTTGCTTGTGCAATTAACGTACGAGGAGGTGTAATCGTATTTTGCCCGGTTCTCGGTGTCGCTGCTCTGCCAATAAGAGAGGTTGAAGGAAAACGGCGTGTCGCCAGAGTTGCCTGCGTAAGCTGCGACCATTGGGCAAAGCGCGGCAGCGAAGCCCAAGCACAATACTCCAGCGAGTATTCTTGAGCTGAGGGTCTTTTTCATAGAAACCCTCCTAACATAAAACAAACGGAACCCGCTTATATTGTATTGTATATAAATAATTAATGAAACACAAATATTTGTGCATTTGCATAAATATTTTCATAGTGAGTGAGTAAATCGTTAGCAATCAAATCTTTCCGGGCGGCGGAGGAGCGCATCTCCTCCGCCCGTTTACGTGCGCTATCCCTGGGCGCCCAACGCGAAGGCGGCCGGGTCCGAGTCGGGGTTGCGGTTTGGAACAAGGCACAGGCCCTCGTCGGAAAGGGCGCTTGCGGGCGCTGCGCGCAAAAGGGTGATGCGCGCCTCGCCGCTTGGGGCCAGCACGACGTTTTGGGGATGGTCCTCTGAGACCGAGGCGTCGCCTGAGGCTGTGAAGTCTAGGTCGTAGCCGCCTCTGACCAGATCGTAGGTACCGTCGTCGTGGCGCACGGCCAGTTCGAGCAGGACGCCCGAGCGCGGCCATATCAAGACCGCCTCGTCGCCCGGATTGCGCACGGTGACCGAGACGAGGGCGAAGCGGTGCGTGCCGCCCGAGAGCGTGCCGTCGTCGTTGTGCCCGTAACCCCACACTTCGCGAGCGCACTTGTCCATGTAGGAGAGGTTGCCCAGCCAGCCGTGCTCGACGAACGCGCAGGAGGCGAGGTCGGTGCCTTCGGGCAGGGCGTCGAGGGCCTCCACGGACACATCGCTCATTTCAAGCGACGACGTTCTCATCTCGCCGGTGACGTAGTCCTCCCAAGGGTTGTCGAAGGTAAGCATCTCATCGGCGCTTACCAGGGAGTCCTCGGAAAGCGTTGCGTCCACGCGTCGCCCGTCCGCCTCGCGCGTGGCGCGCACCAGGTTGTCCTGGCGTTCGATGACGCCGGCCGGCAGCACCTCGTCCGCGCGGTCGTTGGCCTCGTCAAGCGGAAGCGGGAAGGCCCTATCGCCAGCCTCTACCACCTCGCCGAAAAGCGACTTCGCGGCCTCTGCGCGCTCGATGTCCTCCTCCGTGGCGCGCTCGGTGGTTACCTCCACCGCGCCGCCCTCCGTGCGCTCGATACGGAATGTGCCCACATGCAGCTCGATCACCTGGGTGGATGTGCGCCCGTCCTCGAAGGTGACGGTGATTGTGAGCCGCTGCCCCTCGAAGCGGTCCATCAAAGACGACAGCGGGTCGTCCACGACGGGGTCTTCCTCGGGGGCGTCCCCTTCGTTCGTCCAGAACCCGAACAGCGTCGAGCCGTCCGCGATGCCCGGGTCGTCCTGGGCGCGAAGGTCGATGGTGGAGCCCCAAAGCTTCGTGAGCCCGACTTTCGTCTGCCCGCCAACGGTCTGGGCCATCACCAGGTCGTAACCGCCGTAATAGTCGCCTGTGCCGCGCGAGGTGGGCTTCCAGCTTGCAAGCTCGCGGGACCGCTCGCTTTCCGTGTCGGGGACGTCCTCGAACACGGTCCGGTACAGCGCGCCGCCTGTCAGGTTGGCCTGCACGCGCGCTATCCCTTCGCCTTCCACATGGAACAGGCAGCCGGAAAAGAACCCGCTTGCCTGGTAGTCCTCGCTGCCCATGAGGCGGTAGCCCATGTCGCGGTCGAACACGACGACGTCGCCCTCGCCGGGGGAGAGCACGGAGCTGCCGTCGCTGGCGTAGGCGCGGACGGAGAACCCGCTTTTCTCGGCGGCCTCGTCAAGCGCGATGCCCGATTCGTTCGCGCCCCTGAAAAGTCCTGGGAGGGCCGGCGTCCCCGCGATGGCGAGCGCGCCGGCCAGCAGGCAGGCCGCCGCCCTGACCCAGCGTTTCGCCGCAGGGCGGGAGGGACGCGCGTCCGCGCGCTTGCGCGGGGCGGGGCGCGCGGCGCGCCCTGTGCACTCGGCCGTCGCCCGCTTCAACTCTGGTGAGACTGCGACGCGCTCTTGCAGCGCCGCGTACTGCTCGCGGAACTCTCGCTCGTTCATGGTCGTTCTCCTAACTCGATCCGAAGGGCCTTGCGCGCGCGATGGAGGTGGGAGCGCACGGTGGCCGGTCGCTCCCCGGTGATCCGCGCCACCTCGTCGGTGGAGTAGCCCTCGAAGTAATGCAGGTGCACGGCTGCGCGCTGCCTGCCGGTGAGCCGGCCGAGGGCCTCCTGCAGCCGGTCGAGCCGCTCGTCGTCGGCGTCCGGCGGCTCCGGGGCCGGAACGGATTTCGCCGCGTCCTCGTCGAAGATCGCCCGCCGCCGCTTCCAAGGAGCGCGATGCGCATCGTTGCAGCAGTTCACGGTCACGCGCAGAAGCCACGCCTTGGCGTGCTCGTCGTCGGCGAACCGCGGGGCCGATTGGAACAGGCGCAAGAACACCGTCTGGAACACGTCTTCGGCGTCGGCCGCGTTGCCCATGCGGCTGCGGGCAAGCCTGAGCACCGCGTCGCCCCAACGGTCGATGGCGGCCTCCACCTCGGCGGCCGATGCCGTGCGCGCGGGGGAGGGGCTTGTGGCGGCGCTATCGGGCGTAGCGGCGGTCGTCTCGGGCGGACGCCGATCGCCGGGGAGCGCATGGCGCGTCTGGAGGGGCGCTTCGGGGTCGTCGGGGCGGGCGTCGGCCGCGGCGCGGCGGCCGCTTGCGGCGGCGCGCCGGGTCTCGGACGGAAGGCCGCCGACGGTGCGCGGTGCGCCGCATGCTTCGCAAGCTGGGTCCATGGTCTTCCTCCTTTCGCTTCCAACACGGTCAGGCGGCGGGTTTTGTTGCGCTCGGATAGAAAACGTTCGGAAAACGCGACAGGCCGGCCCGCGTCAGCGGCGGTTTGGCAGAGAGCTTTCGAAGGACGGGGCCGAACCGCCGTTGAAGGCGACGTTTCCCCAGTCAATGGCTCCTTGGAACAGTACCTTATCGGAGGCCGCCTCTGTCTCGCACGTCGACGCCGCCGGCGTGAATGGCGACCCGCGCGGCGCGCTCGGCGTTGGCTCACCTTCCGCCGCATTGCCGAAGGCGTCGCGAAGAAAGGGGGCGCGATGCGGACATTGACCGCGTCGCGCCCCCTTTCCAAGGAGGTCTTTGCGTCGGTTCGAAAGACGCTGGATCACTCCCAGTTGTCGAGGGAGGAGACGTCGACCGCGGCGATGTAGGCGAACACCATGCCGGGGCCTATCGACCCACCGCTGCTCGGATAGACGATGCCCCCGATGGAGGCGGCGGTGCTGGTGGCGTAAAGCCGGGGGATGATCCCTCCGATCGCTGCGTTCACCTGAGCTTTCTCATTGACGCTGATGCCGCCCACGGTGGTTTGGTGAAATTGGCAGACCTTCACCGCGTAGTAGGGGCCCTCGCCCAAGGGCACGATTCCCTCGCGCCCGTACTCGGTGTCGATGCCTCCGTTGGCGGCGTCTTCCTGCCAGCGGGCCATCGTGTTCACGAAGTTGCGCTTGTCGATGCCGGCGGCTTCGGCCAGCTCCTCGAAAGTCTCTCCTTTCGAGAGCCAACCAGGGGTGGGGCTGATTTGGTCGTATCCGTGCTCCGCGGCCGTTGCTGCGTCGATGATGCCGAAGGAGTAAGGGGTGTAGCGGTATTCGAAGGCTGTTTCCTCGCGCGCGTCCATCCCTCCCCATGCCGCCATGGTGGAGTAGTTGCCGGGTTCTTTGTAGAAACGCTGCCCCATGCGACTCACGATGGGGGCTATCTTTCCGGGACCGAAGGTCCACGAGCTTGCGCCGTTTAGGATCGACTCGCTGAAATCAGAGCGCTGCGCATAGATGGGAAGGGGCTCGCCTGCTTCGATGGCGTCGCTTCCGTAGATCTCCGGCATGATCCCCCAGCCTCGGTTGGTCTGGCTGATGGCGGCTCCGGCCCCTAGGGCCATCAGGAGTCCGTCTCCCGTGCAGGTTTCGACTGCCCAGGTGTAGCATGAGGTGTATGGAAGCAGCTGCTTGCAGAGCTCTTGGTTGTGGTCGTATGAGCCTGTTCCGATTATCACGCCTTTGCGGGCCTTGATGCTGATTTCCTTCCCTCCGTCCTCGGCGATGACGCCCAGGACCTCCTGCCTGCCATCGTCCATCTGGCGGGTGACGAGGCGCTTGGCAGGGGTGGAGGCAAGAATCTTCCCGCCGGCTTCGGTGACCGTGTCTATCTGGGGCTGTTGGAATCCGCTTCCGGTGGTCGCTTTGGGGTTGTCTTCCTTCGGGACGCCGAGGACGCCGTGGACGTCTTCGTACCCCGAGATGCTGGGGGTGAGCGACGTTTGGAAGAGTTGGAAGTTGACGCCCGCCTTGTCAATGAGGAAATCGATCATTTTCGGTCCCTCGTCAACGTATGCTTTGATCTGGGCCGGGGTTGCGAGCTCGTGCGGGTTGCAGGCGGTGAGGTACTCAAGCGCCCGGTCGTAGCTGTCATCGGGGGCGAGGCTGCTGCAAGGGACGAAGGTCTTGCCTCCCGAGGTGATGGTGGTGCCCCCCACCATGGAGCTTTTTTCGAGCACGATTGTTTCAAGCCCGTTGACGGCGCAATAGGTTGCCGCCGGCATGACGGTGCCCGTTCCGATGACCACCACGTCGCACTCTTGGTCCCACGACTCGGGGATTCCCGCCGCCGCGATCGGGGCGGCTCCTCCTTCGGTGGGCGCGGAGCATCCTGTGAGTGCGGCCATGCCGAGCGCTCCCGCTCCGAGAGCCGCCGCTCCAAGGAAGCTTCGCCGATCGATGCCCTTCGGCTTTGCGGCCGCTTGCCCATTTTCGTTTGCCATGTTCCCGTCCTTTCTCCTTCGCGCTCTGCTGTCGAGCGATCGGAGTCGCATCGTAGGGGGGAGGGGACCCGGATGTCTTCGTCCTGAAAGGTGGAGAAACGGATGATGGGGGGAATTCGGGTATTTCATCCAAAACGGTGGAGGAGCTGAGCGCTCTAGCCCCTTCCAAAAGGCCATTGCTCGATTGAAGCGGTCTTCGTCTTTTTCTATAATC
>NZ_CBDTNW010000016.1:0-7254 GCF_965361815.1 Rubneribacter sp. | reverse complement strand
GCAGGCGCGCCTCGCCCTTTTCGGGAAGGGCGAGGCGGCAAAGGGAGGGAGGACGCGTTTGCGGTGCGTCCGCTACGCCACGCCGAGGGCGTGCTTGGCGGCGATGCGGGCGAAGGTGGCGGTGCGGCCCGCGTTGATGCCCGTGAAGTTGCTCGGGTAGTTGTGCGGGTAGAATCCGCCCTGGTCGTTGCCGCACACATAGAGTCCTTCGATCACGCTGCCGTCGGTGCGCAGCGGCTGGGAGTTCGCGTCGGTGATCACGCCGTGGATGGTCACGAGCAGCGCTCCGGCGATGCGCGCCGCGTAGAAGGGCGGCTCGTCCACAGCGCTCAGACGGTAGGCCGGCTTGCCGAAGTCCACATCTTCGCCGGCGGCGACCAGCTCGTTGTAGCGCGCCACGTTCGCTTTGAACGTGGCAGCCTGGTCGGCGTTGAAGCCCATGGCGCTGGCCAGTTCGTCAAGGGTGTCGCACTTCTTGAGCGCGCCAGACTCAAGCTGCGGCGCGAGCCAGAACGAATCGAGGTGCTCTTTGCTCATGGCCTCGCAGTCGTACACGTCGGCGTTGAACGCGGTGCCCGACGGCGCGGGGAACAGGCGCGAGCAGCCGCAGGTGTCGAACTGCTCGATGTCCTCCCAATAGCTGCCGTCCCACACGATCCACGAGTAGTGGCCGGGCTGGTTCGCGCCGCCGGCGTAGCTCATGGGGTAGCACTGGTCCTCGTTCATGAAGCGCTCGCCGTTGATGTTCACGTGCAAGAACGGCTGGCTGCCGGGAAGGAAGATGTCGCCGCCCATGCGCTCGTCGGTGAACTCGAAGCCGTCGGGGAGGATGGCGCGGTTCCAGACCATGCACGCGCCGCCGGCCTCCAGTTCCGCGCCGGCCCACAGGGCCATGCGGATGCCGTCGCCCTCCTCCGTGGTGGCGCTGGTGAGGCCGCACCATTTCGAGTTGCCGGGGCACAGGTCGTTGAGCATCTCGGTATTGGCGCCGTAGCCTCCGGTGCAGATGATCACGCCGTTTTTGGCGTTCACCTGGATGGTGCCCTTGTCCTTGGACTCGGCGATGACGCCGGTCACTTTGCCGGAGTCGTCCTGCACGAGCATCGTGGCCGGCGTGGAGAACATGATTTCGCCGCCCAGCTCGTTTGCGAACACGTCGCTCATGACCTCGAGGTGCATGTAGGCGCCGTAGTTGGGGCCGTCGGGGTTGTACTCGTCCAGGCAGGGGTTGTAGCACATGGCCGGATAGTAGGCGTGCGGGTCGTTTGGCTTGTGCCACTCGAAGGGGAACAGCATGCCCTTGGGCTCAAGCGTCTCCTTCATCCACTCGATCATCTCGCCGGACTTTTCGGCCCAGGTGCGGTACAGGACCATGTTGGCGTCGCCGGACTGGGTTTGGTTCGCGTGGTTGATGAGCGTGGGCACGTCCTCCGTATGGTCGGGTTCCAGCGCGGAGTTGAGCGCGCCGATGGCCTCGCGCGCGGCGGCGATGGCGCCGCCCTTCTCCAGCACGATCACCTTCGCGCCCTCCTGCGCGGCGGTGGTGGCTGCCACAAGGCCGCCGTTGCCCGCGCCCACCACCACGAGGTCGGCTTCCAGCGTCTCGGCGATGTCGGTGGGCATCTCGGGCTTGTCGCGCCAGCTGCCCTGCGCGGCGTCGCCGTCTTTCGCGGTTGCCTCGCTTTTCGCCTGGGGCGCGCAGCCCGAAAGCGCGCCGGCTGCGGCCAGCGTGCCGGCGGCGGTGAGCCCCGCCAGGAAGCCGCGACGGCTGATGGTGTTTTCTGCCATGGTGCTCCTCCTTCTTCGTTCGGTCGCGCGGCACGTGCCGCTGCGACCTGCCCGCCCGCGCTCCCTCCGCGCAATCCTGACGGACGCTGCGCATCATAGGCGCGCAAGGGGGCCGGACGCATCGCGCGGACTCGGGTATGTTGGGTACGATGTGGGGAAACGCGGAAAGATACCCGAGAATGGGTGAGGGGGGCGGGAGGAGGCGGGGTGGTGAGTTGCGTGCGGAGGTGCGCCCGATGGTGGCGCTCGATTGAGCGGCAGGCTCGCCGTGGCGTCGCGGCCGGTTGCAGAAGTGCGCGAAATTTTCCTGAGATGGTCAAAATTTAGACAAGTCGGGGGATTTTGAGGCTTCTGGAAGGGGCGCTGCGGTCACACAGAAAACGCGACCTGGGCTTTTGCAGTTTTTAGCGATGATTCGCCCGTGTCAATCCCCCGACTTTCCCCAATTTTGACCAAGTGGAGCAAAAAACCGTGCATTTGAGGTTGGCGAGGGGGCGGCGAAAGGCCGGGATGCCTGAGCATGGGCGATGGTGTGGAAGGGGGCGGCCGACGTCTCCCCGCTCGGCGCGGCTTTTGCAGGCGCGAAGCGCAACCCGGGCTTTTGTGAGCGCTTGCGGGCGCTTTCGCCCCCGTTTGCGGGCGATGGCGGCCGCGCCGGGTTACCGGCGTTTGCAGACGAGGTCGATGACCTCTTGGCGGGAATGGACGCCGAGTTTGGCGTAGATGTTGCGGGTGTGGTAGTTCACGGTGCCCGCCGAAATGCAGAGGTCCTCCTGGATGCGCGCCGAGCTGCGACCTTCGGCCAGCAGCTCGAGCACGTCGCGCTCGCGTTCCGACAACCCGAAGCGCAAAGCCACCTCGTTCAGACGCTCGGCGCGCGAAAGAGCGAGGGCTTCGACGGTTTTGGCTTCCTCGCTTTGCGCGCTCGTGTGCGCCGGTTCGGCTTCCGGTGTTCGCGCGTCCGTCGCGTTAGGGCGCGCTCCCGTTCCGGCACCCGCGCCCGCCGCCTCCCGCTCGTCCAAGCGCGCTTCCGCCTCCGGCGCTCCCACGCCCGCACCCGCGCCCGCCGCCTCCCGCTCGCCCAAGCTCATTTCCGCCTCCGGCGCTTCCGCGCCCGCACCCGCTGCGAAGCCTTCCTCCTGCGGCTTGCGGCGCCGGTTCACGAAGTAGCTCACCACGAGCGCCGCTAACAGCAGCTCGGTGCTGGCGAACAGGCACACGCTTGCCAGCTGCATGGCGATCGTCGCATTCCCCAGCGTGGCAAGGTGCGCTCCCAAAAACGCCCCCGCAAGGTCGCCCACGGCCATGGCCGCGCGGCCCACCATGAACATGCGTGCAGGTGATTGGTTTGTGACCAGGGCGAACAGCACGGTTCCGAACAGCAGCAGAAGCTCGATGGCGATGTTGCCCACCGGATAGAGCGCATCCCCCGGCGTGCTCACCGAATACTGCACAAAGGGCAGCAGCACGCCCAGCAGCACCAGCAGCGGTACCGCGAACAAAAGCGGGAACGCGGGACGATCGGTCAGGAAGATGGCCGTCCCCACAAATCCCAGCACAAGCACCGCCGATATGAGGTAGAAGAGCATTCCATAATTCGCCCCCGCCACCTCGAACGACGGCAGGACGGCCGCAGTGAACCCAATGAGCGCAACGAAGGCCGCCAGCAACCCGTAGCGGCTTCGGCGGGCGTTCTTCGGCTTGGGCGAGCGGGCCTCGTCGGCGCTTCGGCGCGCGTGCTGGTAGCGTCGCGCGAACTGCAGCGCCGCGCCCGAGCACAGCGGCAGCGCCACAAGCAGCGCCAGGCACAACGGCAAGGGCAGGTAGTCGATGCTTACGCAGATGGCCACAATGGCCACAAGGATGGTGGGGAAGTTCGCGATGATGACGCGCGGCGAGGCGTTGCCGAACACCGAGGCCCAGCGTGCGGCCATTACGGCCGACCCCGCGCCGGTGAGGACGCCCGCCACCCATACAAGCGCCAGGGACGGCATGCTTTGCTGCAGGCAGTACAGCAGCGTTCCCAAGGAGGTGGCAACAGGGGCGGCCACCACGCCGGCGCGGCTTTCGCTCAATCGCATGAACGTCCGCGTGCGCAAGCAGCCGAACAAAAGCACCGCAGTCAGCGCGAGCGTGGAGGCCACGTAAACGATATCGGTGGACTCCATGCCCGGCGTGGGCGATCCGGCGCTCAGCGCGCTGCTGTAGAAGAGCAGGAAAAGCCACGACAGATGAAAGATGAAGCCCAACAGGTCCGGGCGGACAAGCTGGAGGGGGCGCAGCGGGTCGTACAACGAAGCTGCATCCTCTGATCTGGTGTTTTCGCTGTCTCCCATACGTCGCCTCCCTGTGCCCATACGTTTCTTACGGGTTGCCTTTCAAGCGCGTGCCACTGAAAACCGTAAGAAACGCTCGTGGCGGGCACCGTACTGGCCCGCCTATTATAGCCCCGCTCGCCGATCGATCAACGTTGCACCGACGGGCTTTGAGGAGAAGAGACGAGGAGGAAGAATGGCGAAAACGCTCTTGACGCGGCGCAGCTTCACGAAGCTTGCAGCCGTCGTCGGCGCAGCCGCAGGGTTTTCCGCGGCGCCGCGCCAAGCCCTTGCCGAAACGTCGCAACCAGCTTCGGCAACCCCCGAAGTGAAGGTGGTGCGCTCGTGCTGCCGCGCATGCGGCAAGAACGAGTGCGGCGTGTACGTGACCGTGGAGAACGGTCGCGCGGTCAAGGTGGAAGGCGACGCCGACACGGCGTTCCACTCCATGGGCAACTGCTGCTCGAAGTCGCAGTCGTCCATTCAGGCGGCCTATCACCCCGACCGCCTGTACCACCCCATGAAGCGCACGAACCCTAAGGGCGAGGCTGACCCCGGCTGGGTGCGCATCACCTGGGACGAGGCGTACGCCACCATAGCCGAGAAGTTCGCCGAGTTGGAGGAGCGCTACGGCGGCGAGTGCATGTTCTTCATGGGAGGCACGTCGCGCATTTGGACGCAGCACGCCTACGCCGCATGGGGGCAGCTGGTGAACAGCCCCAACGCGCTCACTGCATGGCAGATCTGCAAGGGCCCGCGCCACATGGCCACCGAGATGCAGTCGGAGTTCGCCTATTCGTGGATGGCCACCACCGACCGTCCGCGCGTGTTCGTGCAGTGGGGCACCGCCACCGAGATCTCGAATTACGACGAGAGCTGCCGCACCACGGTGGACATCGCGACCACGGCCGACACCTACATCAGCATCGACCCGCGCATGACGAACCTCAACCACGAGGCCGACGTGCATATGTACCTTACGCCGGGAACCGACGGCGCGTTGGGTCTTTCATGGACCAACGTCATCATAGAGAACGACCTGTACGACCACCTGTTCGTCAAGCGCTGGACCGACGCCCCCTTCCTGGTGGTGGAGGGCATGGAGCCGTCCGGTGCAATCGAGATGTGGCACAAGATAGGTTGGGTGGGTGGTCGCACCATGTCCACGCGCCTTCTGAAGGAAAGCGACCTCAAGGAGGATGGCAGTCCCCTGCGCTTCATGGTGTGGGACGAGCTGGCCGGCACCGACGAGGCGCATCCGCTGCACGGCAACGACTCCTCGGGCCACCTCACCTACTTCGATGCGGAAACGGGCCTGTGGGAAGGCGAGCCTGATGAGGTGTGGGACCAGTTCTACGACAATCCGCAGCCCAACCTCCCCAAGCAGACGGTGCCTGGCCGCGTGGCTGTGCCCTCGCCCTTCAATCCCGAGATCGACCCTGTGCTTTACGGCGAGTTCGAGGTGACGCTGGCCGATGGGACCGTGCACGCGATGCGCCCGGTGTGGGACCACTACGCGGAGTACTGCCAGAACTTCGCGCCCGAGAAGGCTGCCGAGATCACCGGCGTTCCGGCCGAACAGATAGAGCAGGCTGCCCGCACCTACGCCACGCGTATCGACCCCTCCACCGGCTATGGCAACGGCGGCATCCAGTACGGCCTGGCGCCGGAGCATGCGTGCAACGCTATCCAGAACAACCGCATCTTCGACACGCTTGTGGGCATCACGGGCAACTGGGACACGCCGGCGGGCAACCGCGGGCCGACGGCGGGCCTGTTCCATGGCTTGGACGACGCGCAGCCGACCATCGTGTCCGGTCGCCACTCCACCAACGACTACCAGAAATGGCACGACAAGATTTTAGGATGCGATCGCATTCCTACGCTGTCCTGGTGGCAGCAGTGGGCAGATTGCAACGCGGTGCACGATGCCATCCTCACGGGCGACCCGTACCCGGTGCGCGGTGCGCTGTGCGAGGCATCTGGCTTTATGAACCACGGCAACTCAACGAAGTACTGGGAGGCGCTCACTAAACTGGACTTCTTCGTGGTGCAAGATCTATGGAAGACCCCGGCTGCCGGTGCCGCCGATCTGCTGCTGCCCGCGTGTCATTGGCTGGAGATCGACTGCCCGCGCATGTCGCAGGGCTCCACCGGTGCGCAGGGCGCCACGTGCAAGGCCATCGAACCGCCGGCGGATTGCCGCTTTGACGTGCAGATAGTGGTGGACGTGTACGAGGCCATGGGACGCCCGTATGCCGAGAACCCGGAGGAGTACGGCGTGAAGAGCCAGTACCCCGACTGGAAGGAGCAGTTCGAGCGCGTCATTTCGCCCACCATTGAGGCGGGCATCTGCACCGACTGGGACGACTACGTGCAGAAGTTCCAAGAGCACGGTTGGTGGGATTGCCGCGAGATCGCACCCGAGACCTGGGGCACCTATCGCCGCTACGAGACGGGCATGTGCCAGGGCCTCAAGCCGCCCACGCCGGCGGGCAACCCCATGAAGGGCATGTCCACTCCCACGGGCAAGATGGAGATATGGTCCACGGTCATGGAAACCTACGAGCCTGATGGCCGCTTCAACCTGCCCACGTGGGAGCCGGCGCCGCGCACGGAATTGGCCGACCCGTCGGTTGCAAAGGAGTGGCCGTTCCTCATGACCACCGGCCGGCGTATCCCGGTGTACTTCCACTCCGAGCACCGTCAGCTGCCGTGGTGCCGCGAGCTTTGGCCCGCGCCGCGCGTGGAGATCAACCCGGCGGACGCCGCGCAGCTGGGAATCGAGCAGGGCGACTGGGTGTGGATCGAAAGTCCCGACGGCAAGATCCGCCAGACGGCGGACCTGTACTACGGCATCCAGCCGGGCGTCATCAACTGCGAGCACCAGTGGTGGTTCCCCGAGCTTAACCAGGCCGACGGCGGTTTCGGGCTGTCCACCATCAATTGCTTGGTTCATCCCGAGCACCAAGATCCCATCTGCGGTGCTTCCAACCTGCGCGCGTACAACGTGAAGGTGTACAAAGCCACGCCGGAGAACTGCCCGGACGGCCAGGTGGTGCCCTGCGGCGTGGACGGCACGCCCATCATCTGCGACGCGTCCGACCCGCGTCTGAAGGAGTGGCTGCCCGACTACGAGATTCGAGAGGAG
>NZ_CBDTNW010000015.1:0-6220 GCF_965361815.1 Rubneribacter sp. | reverse complement strand
TCCTCCCTTTCCCAACCAGGGGCGTTTTCGCCGCCTTTTGGCTTCTTGCCGACATGAGGACGGCAGGGGCACAGGACAGAAACGTGGGGAGGCCCCTCCTTCGAGGGGCCTCCCCGCGTTTCAACGGAGCGGGAAACCGCTCGCTACATCAGTATCTCGGCCGCATCGTGCACGCCGTCCTCCATGCCCACCCGCTCGTGGATGATCTCGTAGGTGTCGCGGGCTATCATGTACTCCTCGTTGGTGGGGATGATGATGATCTTCACCTGGGAGCCGTCGGCCGAGATCTCGCGCTCGAAGCCGCGCTGGCGGTTCTTCTCCTCGTCCAGGATGATGCCCAGCGGCTGCAGGCCCGTGAAGATCAGGCGGCGCATCTTCTCGCAGTTCTCGCCCACGCCGGCCGTGAGCACGATGGCGTCCACCCCGCCCATGACCGCGATGTACTGGCCGATGTACTTCTTCACCGAGTTCGAGTACATGTCGTAGGCCAGCATGGCGCGCTCGTCGCCCTTCTCGGAGGCGTCGCGCACGCTGCGCAGGTCGTTGGAGATGCCCGAGATGCCCAGAAGGCCCGACTTCTTGTTCATGAGGTCGTTCATCTCGGCGGGCGAGAGGCCCTCGTGCTCCATGACGAACGGCACGATGGCCGGGTCGATGGCGCCGCAGCGCGTGCCCATCATGAGGCCGTCGAGCGGGGTCAGGCCCATGGAGGTGTCCACCGCCACGCCGTGGTCGATGGCGCTGATGGAGCAGCCGTTGCCCAAGTGGCACGTGATGAGCTTGAGCTCGTCTATCGGCTCGTCGAGCACCGCGGCCGCGCGCTCGGAGATGTAGCGGTGCGAGGTGCCGTGCGCGCCGTATTTGCGGATGGCGTACTTCTCGTACAGCTCGTAGGGCAAGGGGTACATGTAGGCCTTCGGCGGCAGCGTCTGGAAAAACGACGTGTCGAACACGGCCACCATCGGCACGTCCGGCATGTGCTTCTGGCAGGCGCGGATGCCCATGAGCGCGGCCTTGTTGTGAAGGGGGGCCAGCTCGGCCAGCTCGTCGATCTTGGCGACGACGTCCTCGTCAATGAGGACCGATCGGTCGAAGTACTTGCCGCCCTGCACGATGCGGTGCCCGACGGCGTCTATCTCGGCCAGGGAGTCCACGGCCTTGGCGGGACCGCTTGTGAGCGACTCCAGCACAAGCGCCATCGCGTCGTCATGGTCGGCCATGTGCGCGTCGATGACGCGCTCGTTCTCGTCGAGCCCGTGCTTGTGGAAGGACTCGGCCGACCCAACCCGCTCGCAGATGCCCTTGGCGAGCAGCTCCTGCCGCTCCACGTTGAGCAGCTGGTATTTCAAGGAAGATGATCCCGCATTGATGACTAGTACGTTCAACGGCCTGCCTCCTTTTGCCTATCCTGAAACATTCATTTTAGGCGCGGCGGGGACGGGCCGCATCCAGACGCGCCGCCCCTTCGGCAAGCGGCGCGCCGCTCACCGAAAACCGAGGGGGACGGCGGCCATCCCCTTCCCTTGGCTCACGACAGGCTGGTGTCGCGCGCCTCGTCGTCGGCCTCGGGGGCAAGCTCGCCCATGAGCACGTCCACCTTCTGCTGGGCCTCGGTCAGGCGGCCCTGCAGCGCGCGCAGAAGCGCCACGCCGCGCTCGTAGCTGGCAAGGCTGTCCTCCAGCTCCAACGTGTTGCTCTCCAGCACCCCCACGATGCCGTCAAGCTCGGCCATGGCCTCGCGAAACGACAGCTCCTCCACGGGCTTGACATCCAGAGCGTCACTCATGATGCGTCCTCCCACTCCATTATCTCCGTATCGATGCGCCGCGTTCCTTCCACGCGGCAGGCCAGCACGCCGTCGGCCAGCGACACGTCCACGGCGTCTCCCGCTGACACGCCGCAAACACTTCTCACCACCGCGCCCTCGGGCGTGCGCGCGACGGCGTACCCGCGCCCAAGCACGGACAGAGGCGACAGGTCGTGCAGGCGCGCGGCCGCCACGGCCGCCTCCTGGGAAAAGCGCCCCACAAGCGACCCGCCGCATGCCGCAAGCCGCGTCCGGGCGCGCGTCGCGTCCGCTCGGGCGCGCTCGACGGCGACCGGCAGGACGCGCGAAAGGCGCTCGCGCTGCCGCTCCACCGAAAGCGCGTCGCGCTCGACGTTGGCGGGGATGGCACGCGAGAGACGCTCCGATGCCAGATCGAGCGTCTGGGCCTCTGCGGCGAACAGAAGCTGCGGGTCGCGAAACAACGGGCGCGTGGAGAAGCGGCGCACCTCGGCCTCCGCCCGCTCCACCGCGCGCCCGGCGCACGCCGCAAGCGAGCGCGCCCGCGCGGAGAAATGGCGCTCCAGGCTCTCGCGCGAGGGACTGGCCGCCTCGGCGGCCGCGGTGGGCGTGGAGGCGCGCACGTCGGCCACCATGTCGGCGATGGAGGTGTCCGGCTCATGCCCGATGCCGGTGACCACCGGCACGGGGCAGCGCGCGATGGTGCGCGCCAGGCGCTCGTCGTTGAACGGCATGAGGTCCTCGAACGACCCGCCGCCGCGCACCACGAGCACCACCTCGGCCCCGGCCTCCACCACCTGCCGCATGCCCTCCACGATGCCCGCCGGCGCCTGCGCGCCCTCCACGGGCACGCCCGCCAAAAGCACGCGGGAAAGCGGGAAGCGGCGGCGCAGCGTGCGCAGCACGTCGTGCACGGCCGCCCCGCGCGGAGACGTGACCAGGCCCACTGTGCGAGGGTACGCCGGCAGCGGCCGCTTTCGCGCCGGATCCATGAGCCCTTCGGCCTCCAGCTTGCGCGCGAGATCGGCCACTTTCAAGCGCAGGTCGCCCTCCCCGGCCAGCGCCAGCGAAAACACGTCGAAGTTCATGCGCCCCTTCGGCGCGTACAGCGTGAAACGCCCGGTCAGTTCCACAAGCTGGCCCACGCGCAGTGCCACGCCCGCCGCATGGTAGCGGTTGTTCCACATCATGCACGGCAGCGCGGCGCGCTCGTCCTTCACGGTGAAGTACACGGCCTTGTAGCCGGGTTTGGCCGACACCTCGGACACCTCGCCCAGAAGGCGCACGACCACGCCCTCGAGCGCGCCTTTCGCAAGCGCCATCGCGCCCGAGACGGACAGCGGCTCGGGCGCCTGCTTGGCCTCCGTTGCTCCGGACTCCACGGCGCCGCCTAGTCGCGCCGCTGGGTCAAAAGCCACAGAAGCTGCAGGATGGAGGTGAGCGCGGCGGCCACGTAGGTGAGCGCGCAGGCGCGCAGCACGTTGAACGAGCCGGCCTGCTCGGCCTGGGGCAGCGCGATGCTGCTCATATAGACCATGGCGCGCTTCGACGCGTCGAACTCCACAGGGAGGGTGACCAGCTGGAACAGCACCACGGCGGCGTACATGACGATGGCGAGCGTGGTCAGGCCCGCGATGTTCAAGATGATGCCCATCAAAAGCAGGAGCATCCAGGCGTTGGAGGCCAGGTTCACCACCGGCACCAGCGCGCCGCGCACCTTCATGGGCGCGTAGCCCTGGGCGTACTGGTAGGCGTGCCCCACCTCGTGGCAGGCCGTAGCCGTGGCGGTGATGGAGCGCCCGTCGTAGGAGTCCGGGCCCAGCGTGACGGAGTTCGTGCGCGGGTCGAAAAAGTCCTGGCCCGGAGCGCCGCGGCGCACCTCCACGCCCGAGATGCCGTAGTAGGACAGCATCCCGCGCGCCACGTCGGCGCCGGTGAGGCCCGTTGAGATGGGCACGCGCGCGTACTTTTTCAGCTGCGAGTTCACATACCAGGTGGCCGCCCCGCCGATGGCCAGCGTGACGATGATCAAAAGCCAGTACGAATAGCTCATTCCAAGCAACATATCTGACAAACTCTCCTTTTCGAAAGGCGGCGGCGCGGCCCCTTCGGCCGCGCGCCGTCGAACATTCGCATCAGTATAGCGGAACCTTCGACGCCCGGGGAAACGGAGGCGGCGGTCCGCGCCAGATAACCAAAGGGCCGTTACCCTTCCGTGAACTGAGCGCCGCCGCCCCGTTGCGCGCGGCCCGTCAGCGCTCCCGGATCACCTTCAGCTCCCCGCCGTCCAGGCCAAGCAGGATCCTTCCCTCCAAAAGGTCGAGCAGCTCCTCGCCCACAAGGGCGCGCCGCCAGCCTCGCAAAAGATCCACGCCCTCGCGATATCCCCTGGCCACCCGCGTCAGATCGTCGTGGCTGGCCAATGTGGGAAACGCCACGCCGCTCTCCCTGGCGCGCAAGCGCACGAGCGCCATCATGAGGTCCAGCTGCGCATCGACGTTCGGCTCGTTCTTCCCGCAACGGTCGGGCTCAGGCCAGGTGTCGGGCGGCGAGTCGAGGGCCGACGCGATGAGCGCCACCACCGCGCGCGCGTCGCGCGTGGACAGGCGGTCGGACAGCCCGCGCACCATGAACAAATCGTCGATGCTGCGCGGCTCGCGCTTGCACGCCTCCACCACCTGCTCGTCGGTGATCACCCATTTGCGCGGCACGTCGCGACGCTGCGCCTCCAGCTCGCGCCACGCCGCCACCTCCCGCGCCGCCGCCAGCTGGCGGCGAGAGAGCTGCGAGACGCGCCTCAAGCGGCGGTAGCGGCTGCGCTCGTCCACAGCGTAGCGCGCCGGATCGCTCATGTCGGCGAAGTCGCGGTCGAGCCACGAAAGCCGCCCTTTGCGCTCCAGATCGGCGCGCATACGCTCGTAGATGCGCGGAAGATAGGCCACGTCGTCGGCCGCGTACTCCAGCTGCGAGCCGGACAGCGGGCGGCGCGACCAGTCCGTGAACGAATCGGCCTTCTTGAGCGACACGCCGCACTCCGCGTTCACGAGCGCGGCGTAGCCTATCTGCTGCGCGTGGCCCAGAAGCGCCGCCGCCACCTGCGTGTCGAAGAGAGGGCGCGGCAGCACGCCCACCTCCCTCAGGATGATCTCCAAATCCTGCCCGCCGGCATGGAAAAGCTTCATGACGCCCTCGTTCTCCAAAACGGGGGCCAGCGCCCGCAGGTCGTCCACGGCGAAGGGGTCCACGATGGCCGTCTCGTCGTCCGTTGCCAGCTGGATCAGGCACAGCTTCGCGTAGTACGTCTTCTCTCGAAGAAACTCCGTGTCGATGGCCAGCACGGCCGATCCCATGGCGCGCTGGACGAACGCCTCGAGGTTTTCTTGGTCAGCTATGTACACCGAATGGTCCTTACCTTGTGTTTCGCGCTCTGTGTGCTGTACCATGCCATCATAGCAACAGAAAGGGAATCTGTGAAACTGCTCGTCATCAACAACCTGTCCTCCGGCTACGGCGAAGGCGCCGTCTACGACTTCGCGCGCTCGTTCGCCAAAGACGGCGACGAGGTGTGCATCCGCTCCACCGACGGCGCGACTGACGTGCGCGACCTGCTTGAAGACGCGACGTCCTACGACGCGGTGGTGGCCAGCGGCGGAGACGGCACGGTGGCCACGGTGAGCTACTCGCTGGCGGGAACAGGCGTGCCGGTGCTGCCCTTCCCTGCCGGCACGGCGAACCTGCTCGCGCTCAACCTGGCCTCGCCCATGGAGCCGCACGCGCTGGCCAAGATGGTCCGCGAGGGCCGCACGCTCGACTTCGACCTGGGCGAGATGGAGGTGGCCGGACGCCGGTTCGGCTTCGGCATCATGGCCGGCGCGGGCTACGACGCCGCCATCATGCACGGGGCGGAGGCCGGCAAGCGCCTGTTCGGCCCTATGGCCTACCTCTCGGCCGCCGTGCTGAACCCGATGCCGCAGAAATCGCGCTTCTCCCTTGAGCTGGACGGGCGCACGGTGGAAAGCGAAGGGCTTGGCATCCTGCTCGTGAACTTCTCCAAGATCCAGTTCGACATCACGGTCACGCACGGCAACGAGCCGCGCGACGGGGAGTTCGATGTGGTGGTGCTCAAGGCCCGCACCGCCTTCGACCTCATCCCCGCCGTGCTGGCGGGCCTGCTCGACCGCGGCGGCGAGTTCCCCGACCGCACCGACGCCCTCGAGCTGCACCGCGCGCGCGAGGTGCGCGCGGAGGCCGACCCGCCCATGGAGGTGCAGTACGACGGCGAGGCCACGCGCCTCACCACGCCGTTCTCCGCGCGCATCTTACCGCGCGCCGCCCGCCTCATCGTGAGCGAGGAGGGCTACGAGCAGTTCAGCGGAGCGTAGCCGGGGGACGGAGCGCGACCGTCCCCCGGCCGCCCCCCCCTCACGCGTCGTC
>NZ_CBDTNW010000014.1:0-13879 GCF_965361815.1 Rubneribacter sp. | reverse complement strand
CGTTTGGCGGACTAGTCCCGCCCGCGCCGCCGGCGGTTCAACGAAAAGAGAAAGAGTCATGGACAAAACAGGCCCCGATCCACATGGCCTCGGCCAAAATCGGCCCGATTCGGGGCCTTCGCGAAGGGACACGCGGAAAGGCCGCGCGTTTCCCCAGGCAGGCGGCTTGCGTTTTTGACTATCCTCGTGCGAGGATGTGGATCAGGGGCCGTTTTGTCCAGAGGGGCGCAGCCCCCCGCCGAACCGCCGCCTGCAGGGGCCGCGTCAGCGGCGGTTTGGCGGGAAGGACGCGCGACGCAAGTCCAGCGCGGCCGCCCTCGCGCGGGACCAACGCCCGAGCCGCCCGCCGGCGCCAGCGCGCTCGCACGCGGCACCCGCCGGCGTTGCCGGGGCGGTCGAGCAGCGCGCAAGCGCCGCCGGGCGGAAGGGCGCGCCTGAACCACCCCCCCCCTTCATTCGAAGCCGCTTGAAACCGCAGACAACTTTTGATGACGATTGCGTAAAAGATAGAGCGCCGCCTGCATGTTTATGGCAAGATGGAGCATTGCATACGTGCATGAGAGAGATGTTGACGCGCGCGCCCGAACGGGCCGCGCTCCACACTCGCCCAAAGGGGCGCGAAGGAGACACGATGGGCTTTTTCTCAAAGTTCGAAGGCAAGATGGAAGACACGTTCGAAGGTGCGGTGGACCGCATGGCGAACTCCCCCATCTCGCCGGTTCAGATTGCGAAAAAAGCTGAGAAGCAGATGCGTCGCGAGAAGATGGTGGGCGCCGGCAAGCAGTTCGCCCCCACCCTCTACACCGTGCTGGTGAACCCCGACGACGACCAGCGCCTGTTCGGGTACTACCCCACCTTGGCGGGCGAGACGGAAACCTACCTGGCGGCCAAAGCGGCCGAGCAGGGCCTGGTCATGGACGGGCAGCCCCTGGTGCGCTTCATCGTGGACGAAGACCTGAAGCACGGCAAGTTCGACGTCATAGCCGAGGCCGTGGCCGCGCCCATCGTCTCTCAGCTGCGCGACGAGGAGATGTACCGCTACGGCTTGGGCGGCGCCCCGCAAGCTGGCGCGCGCGGCGGCTACGGCGCCCCGCAGGGCGGACGCCCCGGCGCGTACGGCGGACGCCCGGACGCTTTCGCGGGCTACCCGCAGCAGGCGCCGGCCCCCGCCCCTGCGCCCGCCTACGGCTACGACCAGGGCTACGACGGCTACGCCGAACCCGCCTACGACGCCCCCGGGCTCTACGACGATTACGGCCAAGGCCAAGGCGGAGGCGACGGATACGCCTTCGACGACGGGCACGCCGGCCCGGCCGGCCGGCACGTGGTGGACCCCTTCGACGTTGCGAACGCCAGCATGGCCGCGGCGGGCGCGGGCGCCGCGGCCAGCGCGCATGCGGTCCCACCCGCAGCGAGCGCCGCGCCGCAGCGGGTGGCCGCCGACACCGTGGTGTTCTCGGGCGGCGGGCAGCCGGGCGCCGCGGCCGTGCCGTCGCGCAGCGCCGTGCGCGCACGCCTGGTGGACACCGCAAGCAACCGCTCCTACGACCTGGCCGGCACGCGCCTGCTCATCGGCCGCGAGTCCAAAAACGACATCTCCATCCAGGACATCAACGCATCCCGCACGCATGCCGAGCTGCGCTTCGAGCCGCAGGGCGTATGGGTGCTCACCGACCTGGGATCCACCAACGGCACGTTCGTGAACGGCCGCGAGATCACCTCCCAACCGCTCGCCGAGGGGGACCGCATCACCGTCGGCATGACGAACCTCGTGTTCACCTTGGCCTGAGCGGGAACGGAAGGATAGCCTGTGATCGACTACGTACTGCTCATCGTCCGCCTTCTGTTCGTCGCGCTTCTGTACCTGTTTCTGTTCGCCATCATGAAGACGGGCATCGGCATGGTGCGCGGCCAACGGAAGAAGGAGCGCACGTGGAACCTGTCGGTGGAGCGGGGGCCCAAGGAGCTGCGCGGCGTGTCCATCGTGGTGCGCGGGCCCGTCATCGTGGGCCGCAGCCCCGGCGCGGACATCGTGATAGGCGCGGGCTACGTGTCGGGCCGGCACGCCCGTTTCAGCCTGATGGGGCAGAACCTGTTCGTTGAGGATTTGGGCTCCACCAACGGCACGGCGGTGAACCGGCAGCTCATCGCCGAACCCACCGCCCTGCGCAACAACGACGTGGTCAACGTGGGCGACGTGGCCATTCGCGTGAGGTACGCCTAATGGCCGAGAAACGATCGTACCGCTCCACGCCGCGCACCCGCCGAGGGGCCCTCACGCCGTTCGGCAGCCGCACCGACATCGGCTGTTTGCGCGACCACAACGAGGACAGCCTGATAGTCACGCCGCCGCTGTTCGCCGTGGCCGACGGCATGGGCGGCCATGCCGCCGGAGAGGTGGCCTCCGAGATTGCCGTGCACGTGCTGGCCGAGCACGCGCCCGAGCATCCCGACGGAGAGGCGCTCGCCCGCGCCGTTGAGGAGGCGAACCACGAGGTCATGCGCGCGGCGCGCGACGGACGCGGCCGCGAGGGCATGGGCACCACCATGACGGCGGCTGTGCTTGAGGGGGAACGCCTGGTCATCGCGCAGGTGGGCGATTCGCGCGCCTACTTGATGCACCAGGGCAAGCTCCAGCAGCTCACGCGCGACCACAGCCTGATGGCCGATTTGATAGAAGCCGGCCAGCTGACCCCGGAGGAGGCGCGCTGCCATCCGCAGCGATCGGTCATCACCCGCGCGCTCGGCAGCGACCCCTGCATGCACCCGGACATGTACGAGATCAACGTGGAGACGGGCGACCGCCTGCTCATCTGCTCCGACGGCCTGTCCGGCATGCTCTGCGACCAGGACATCGAGCACACCATGCGCCGCGTCCAGGATCCGCAGCGCTGCGCGGCGCAGCTGGTGAACGAGGCCATCGCCGCCGGGGGCCACGACAACGTCACGGTCATCGTGGCCGATGTCTCCGGCTTCGCGGAGGCGCGGCGCCGCAAGCTCGCCCGCAAGACCAAGCTGTTCATCGCCACCATCCTCGTGCTGTTCGCGGCCATTGTGGGGGGAACCGCCTGGGGCGCGAACGCCTACCTGAACACCACCGCCTACCTGGCCGCCCAAGACGGCAAGGTGGCCATCTACCGCGGCGTGCCGGGCACGCTGCTGGGGCTTTCGTTCTCGCATCTGGAACGGGTCACCGACGTGTCCGTGAACGACCTGCAGCCCGGCACGGCCAACCGCCTTGCCGCCGGCATCCAGGTTGACACCGTGGACGCCGCCGAGGCGCTGGTGCGGGAATACGAGGCCGAAGCGGCGCAGAAGGGCTCTTCCGAGGGCGCGGGCGAAGGCGGCAAGGCAACCGGCGGGCAGGACGGCGCCGACAACGGCGGCACCTCCGACAACGGCGGCGGCTCGGACAACGCCGCCTCGGGCTCCTCCTCCGCAAACGGAAGCAACGGCTCTGCCTCCCAAGGCGGTGCCGCATGACGCGCCGCAATCTCGAACTGGTGCTTTTGTGCGTGGGCGCGCCTTTGGTGGTGCTTTTGTTCGCCATGATCGCCCTCAACCAGGGGCAGGCGCTCGACACCACCACGCTGGGGGTGCCCGCGGGCATCTTCGCCGCGTTCGTGATCGCGCACCTGGCCGTGCGCAAATTCGCGCCCGGGGCCGACCCGGCCATCCTGCCCCTGGCCTTCGCGCTGTCGGGCACGGGCATCGCCTTCGTCACGCGCCTGGCGCCGGACTTGGCGGTCAACCAGGTGATGTGGCTGTTCTTGGGCATCGCGTGCATGGTGGTGGTGCTGGCGTTCGTCCGCAACTTGGACAAGGTTGCCAACTACAAGTACACGCTGGGCATCGTGGGCTTTCTGCTGCTGCTCTCGCCCCTTGTTCCGGGCCTGGGCCAAGAGATCTACGGCAGTCGCATCTGGCTGTTCATCGGCGGGTTCTCCTTCCAACCCGGCGAGATAGCCAAGATAGTCATCGTGTTGTTCCTAGCCGGCTACCTGGCCCAGAACCGCGAGATGCTCAGCGTGTTCACCTGGCGCGTGGGGCCTCTCAACCTGCCCGATGTGCGCACGCTGCTGCCGCTTCTGCTCATGTGGGGCGTGTCTCTTCTGGTGGTGGTGTTCGAGAAGGACCTGGGCAGCGCGCTTGTGTTCTTCTTCCTGTTCCTGGTCATGCTCTACGTGGCCACGGGCAAGAAGGTGTACGTGCTCATCGGCCTTGCCCTCATGGCCGCCGGCTGCGTGGGCGCGTACTTCCTGTTCGACCACGTGCAGGTGCGCGTGAGCACCTGGCTGGATCCTTTCGCCGACGCGCAGAACACCGGCTACCAGCTCACCCAGGCCATCTACTCCATCGCCGACGGGGATTTGTTCGGCGTGGGGCTGGGGCGGGGGCTGGCCGACCAGATCCCCGTGGTGGAAAGCGACTTCATCTTCGCCGCCATCGCCGAGGAGCTGGGGCTTTTGGGCGCGGCGGGCCTGCTGCTGCTGTTTTTGCTGTTCGCCATCCGCGGCTTTTTGACGGCGGCGCGCGCGAAAAGCGACGTCAGCTCGTTTGTGGCCGTGGGCCTGACCTCCATGGTGGTGCTCCAGGCGTTCATCATCGTGGGCGGCGTGACGCGCCTCATCCCGCTGACGGGCCTCACCCTGCCCTTCATCAGCCAAGGCGGTTCGTCGCTTCTGGCCAGCTTCGTCGCGGTGGGCTTTCTGCTGCGCTGCGGCGACGAGGGCACCGGCGTGGGCGCGGAGGTGCTGAGCGCCACCGGCACCCTCCACGCCAACAGCGTGCTGGGCCGCGTGTCGCTAGGCAAGCGCCTGACGCATTCCATGCTGCTGTGCTCCACCCTGTTCGCCCTGCTGGTGGCCAACCTCACCTACATCATGGTGTTCCAGGCCGACCACTACCAAAGCATGCCGGGCAACAACCACACCCTGGCCAAGGAGGCCCGCAGCGAGCGCGGCACCATATCCACCTACGACGGCATCGTGCTGGCCCAAAGCGTCATCAACGACGACGGCACCTACAGCCGCACCTATCCGGCGGGGGACCTGGCAAGCCACGTGGTGGGCTACTCGTCCGAGCGCTACGGAACCTCGGGGATAGAAGCCGCCTACAACGACACCCTCAAAGGCGAGAAGAACTACGCCTCCTGGACCGACGTGCTGAACTCGCTGGCCGGCGTGGGCAACCCGGGCAACGACGTGACGCTCACTCTGAACTCGAAAATCCAGCAGGCGGCGCAGGACGCGTTGGCCGGCAACACGGGCGCGTGCGTGGTCATGGACCCCGAGACGGGCGCCGTGCTGGGCATGGCCTCGTCGCCCACCTACAACGCCGCCGACGTGGAGTCGCTGCTCGCGGCCGCCGCGTCCGGCAACGCGGCCGACGACAGCTCGCTGGTGAATCGCGCCACCGGGGCGCTGTACGCGCCGGGCTCCACCTTCAAGATAGTGACGCTGGCAACCGCGCTGGAAAACGACGTGGCCACCGAGGACACCGTGTACTCCTCGCCCGGCACCATGGACATCGGAAACGCCGCCGTGTCCAACTTCAACAAGGCCAGCTACGGCAACCAGACGCTCGCGCAGGCCACGGAGATGTCCTCCAACACCGTGTTCGGCCAGCTGGGCGTGGAGATGGGCGCCGAGGCGCTGGTGAAGGGCGCCGAGGCGTTCGGCTTCAACCGGCAGATAGACTTCCCCCTGGTCATGTACACCTCCCTCATGGCCGATCCCGCCGAAATGACGGAGTGGGAGACGGCCTGGGCCGCCGCCGGCGAGCCCGTGAACCCCATGAACCACGAAAGCCAGCCCGGCCCGCAGGCCACCGTGCTGGAAATGGCCCTGGTGGGTTCTGCCATCGCCAACGAGGGCGCCATCATGCAGCCCTACCTGGTGGACGGCATCTACAACGCCAACGGCGAGCGCAGCTTCGCCGCCAGCCCCTCCAAGCTCATGCAGGCCGTGAGCGAGGACACGGCCAACCGCGTGAAGGACGTGCTGGTGGGCGTGGTGAACAACGGCACCGGCACCGCCGCGGCCGTCCCCGGCGTGCAGGTTGCCGGCAAAACCGGCACGGCCGAAAAGGTGGACAGCAACGACAGCTGGTTCGTGGGCATGGCGCCCGCCGAAGACCCGAAGGTGGTCGTCGCCATCGTCATCGAGGACGGAGACGAGGGAGAGGGCGCGCAAAAAGCGCAGAATGTATTGAAAACCGCCCTGGAAGTTCAGGGGCTTTTGTAGATAGGGTATGCTGATGGGCTGTATCATGGCGTTTGCAAGGCAGGGAGCGGCAAGGCCGGAAGCATAGCCCAGCATGTGGCCTAAAGGAGCTAAAACGTGACCGGAAACATGATTGGCAGAGTGTTCAACAATCGCTACCAGATAACCGAGCGCATCGGCGTGGGCGGCATGGCCGAGGTGTACAGCGCGCAGGACAACGTGCTGGGCCGCCTGGTGGCCGTGAAGGTGATGCTTCCGCAGTACGCCGCAGACCCCAGCTTCACGCAGCGCTTCAAGCAGGAGGCCGCCGCAGCCGCCAACCTGCAAAGCCCCTACATTGTGAACGTGTACGACTGGGGCCAAGACGAGGGCACGTACTACATCGTCATGGAGTTCGTGCGCGGCAGCGACCTCAAGACCGCCATTAACGAGCGCGGCGCCATCAACCAGCGCAAGGTGGCCGAGATAGGCTCGCAGGTGTGCCAGGCGCTTTCGGTGGCGCACGGCCTTGACATCATCCACCGCGACATCAAGCCGCAAAACATCATGGTGCAGCCCGACGGCAACGTGAAGGTGATGGATTTCGGCATCGCCCGGGCGAAGAACTCCGTGAAGACGCAAACCTCCAGCGTGCTGGGCACGGCGCACTACATCTCGCCCGAGCAGGCGCAGGGCAAAGACCTCACGGCCGCCAGCGACATCTACTCGCTGGGCGTGGTCATGTACGAGGCGTGCACCGGCCACCTTCCCTTCGACGGACCCGACGCCGTGAGCGTGGCCATGAAGCAGGTGAACGACCTGCCGGCGCCTCCGCGCGAGATCAACCCCGACATCGACCCGTCGCTTGAGGCCATCATCATGAAGGCCATGGAGAAGAACCCCGCCGACCGCTTCGCCACGGCCAAGGACATGCGCGCGGCGCTCAACGACTACCTGGCCGGCCGGCCCGTGAACCTGGGCGACGGCTTCACCAGCGCCCAAACCTCCGTCATCGGCGGCGTGGTGCCCCCCATCGGGCCCGCGGCCGGCGACGGCACGGCGGTCATGCCGGCCGTGGGAGGCGCCGGCGGCGCGGCAATGGGAGGCACGCGGTCCTACCGTTCGGACAACACGTCCGGCAGCAACAGGAAAAAGACCATCGCCATCGTGGTGGGCATCATCGCGGCGCTGGCCGTGGTGGGCGGCATCGCGTTCGCGCTCATGTCCGGCGGCGGCTCGAGGGGTGCCGAGGAGGTCACCGTGCCCAACGTGGTGGGCCAGACCGCAGACGCCGCCACCGCCGCGCTGACCGAGGCCGGGTTCCAGGTTGCCACCGAGGAGACGCACAGCGACACGGTGGAGGCGGGCAAGGTCATCGACCAGAACCCGAAGGGCGACACCAAGCAGGCGAAAGGTTCCAAGGTCACGCTGTCCGTGTCGAAGGGCGTGCAGGAGATAGACGTGCCCAACCTGGCCGGCATGACCGCCGACGAGGCGAAGAAGGCCCTGACCGCAAGCGGCCTGAAGGCCACGGCCGGCGCCGCCGAGTACTCCGATTCCGTGGAGAAGGACCGCGTGGTCCGTCAAAGCCCCGCCGCCGGCGAGAAGGTGGCCATGAACTCAACCGTCACCTACTACCTGTCCTTGGGATCCGAGGGCGTCGCCGTGCCGGACGTGGTGGGGCAGCGCGAGGGGGCGGCAACGGCCACGCTCAACAATGCGGGCTTCAACGTGACCGTGGATTACGCCGAAAGCGACACCGTGGAGGCGGGCTACGTGATCAGCCAAAGCGTTCGCGGCGAGCGCCTGCAGGCGGGCGAGTCGGTCAACATCGTGGTGAGCACCGGCAAGGCCCAGCAGAGCACCTACACCGTTTCCGCCAGCGTGAACGGCGGGGGCGGCCAGGTGAGCCCTGGCAGCATGACCGTGAACGAGGGCGAGAGCATCACCTTCACGGTCACGCCCAACTCGGGCTGCACGGTGGCCTCCGTCACCGACACGAACGGGAAGTCGTACCAGGTTCCGGCCAGCGGCGGCACGTTCACCGTCTCCAACGTGAAGAACAACATCGCGGTCACGGTGACGTTCCAGGAGACGGCCGCGAGCACCAGCGGCGGAAACGGCTCCGGAACCGGAACGGGCGCAGGCGGCGGCTCAGGCGCGGGCGCGGGCACTGCCAGCACCACGAGCTAAGCCCGACCTCACACGCCGACAACGGGCGGGAAACGCCCGCAGCGCGCGGGCCGGCAGCTTCGAAGACGCACGTAGAATGGAGGGCGGGACATGGTCCCCGCCCTCCTTTTGCGTCCCTTCCCTACGAAAGCGAGGCCGCGCGCATGATCGAAGCCACGCTCTCACTGCTCGCCGACAAACGCTTTTGGTTCTTCGACCTGCTGCTCCAGCATGTCGGCCTGTCGCTTGTCGCCATCGGGCTGGCGGGCGTTCTGGGACTTGCCGTCGGCACGATCATCGCCCGCCGAAAGCGCGCGGCCAAGCCGACGCTCGCCCTGGTGAGCTTCGCGTACACCATCCCCTCCATCGCGCTGTTCGGATTCCTCATCCCCGCAACCGGCATCGGCGACGTCACGGCTGTCATAGCGCTGACCGTGTACGCGCTGCTGCCCATGGTGCGCAGCACCTACACCGGCCTGACCGACATCGACCCCGCCATCGTCGAGGCGGCCCGCGGCATGGGCTCCACCGACTCTCAGACGCTCCTCCGCGTCGAGCTTCCCCTGGCGGCACCCGTCATCGTGAGCGGGGTCCGCAGCATGGCCACCATGACCATCGCGTTGGCCGGCATAGCCAGCTTCATCGGCGCAGGCGGGCTGGGCGTGGCCATCTACCGCGGCATCACCACGAACAACCTGGCCATGACTTTGGCCGGCAGCCTGCTGATAGCGCTGTTGGCCATTGCCGTGGACCTTGCGCTCGCGGCGGCGGAGAAGGCCCTGACGCAACGCCGGGGCGTCGGCGGGCGGCGCGGCGCGGGAGCGGCGGGGCGCGGCGCGGGGGCGGTGCGGCGCAGGCTTCCCCGGTGGACGCGCGCGGCGGGCGCGACAGCCGTGTGCGCGGCGCTGGTGGCGGGCGGCGCCTTCGCGCTGGCGGACCGATGGGGCGACCAAGGAGGCGTGGTGCGCATTGCCACCAAGCCCATGACCGAGCAGTACATCCTGGGCGAGATGCTGAGCACGCTCGTGGAGCGCGACACCGATCTGACCGTGGAGCTTACGCAAGGCGTGGGAGGCGGCACCTCGAACATCCAACCCGGCATGGAAAGCGGGGCGTTCGACCTGTATCCGGAGTACACAGGAACGGGATGGAACGCCGTGCTCAAGCACGAGGAGGCGTACGACGAAAGCCGCTTCGACGACATGCAGCGCGAATACGAGGCGTCCTTCAATCTGACCTGGCGGGGCATGTACGGCTTCAACAACACCTACGGCCTGGCTGTCAGCGCGTCAGCGGCCGAACGCTACGGCCTGCGCACCTATTCCGACCTCGCGGCTGTGGCGGGCGAGCTTTCCCTGGGAGCCGAACCGGATTTCTTCGACCGCCAAGACGGCTATCCCGGCTTGCAGCAGGCGTACGGCATGGCGTTCGGGACCACGCGGGACATGGACATCGGCTTGAAGTACCAGGCTCTGTTCGACGGGCAGGTGGACGCCATTGCGGTGTCCACCACCGACGGGCAGGTCGCCGACGGCAGGCTCGTCGTCTTGGAGGACGATCGCGGGTTCTATCCGTCGTATCGGTGCGGCAACGTGGTGGCCGTCGACACGCTGGAACGCTATCCCCAGCTGGGAGAGGTGCTTGACAAGCTGGACGGCGTCATTGACGACAAGGACATGGCACGCATGAACAACCAAGTGGAGACGCAGGGCCGCGAACCGAAGGCCGTCGCCGACGAGTTCCTGGCCCAAAGGGGGCTGATGTAGATGAACGGCCAAACGACAGCGGAGGCAGTCCGCGGCGAGCACGGCAAGGAGCCCGTCATCGTGTTCGACCGCACGACGAAGCGTTTTGGCGAGACGGTCGCCGTGGACGGCGTCAGCCTCTCTGTGGCCGAGGGCGAGTTCGTCACCGTAGTGGGAAGCTCGGGGTGCGGGAAGACCACGCTGCTCAAATCCGTCAACGCCCTGGTCCTTCCCGACGAGGGACGCGTGCTCGTGCGCGGCCGCGCGACAACCGACACAGACCCGATAGCGCTGCGCCGCTCGATCGGCTACGTCATCCAAGGCAGCGTGCTGTTCCCTCACCTGAACGTTGAGCAGAACATCGCCTACGTCCCCCGCCTGCTGGGCCGCGGCAAGCGCGGGCGCGTGCGCACACCCGACTTCGCGGACACCTGGCTTGACCTGGTGGGGCTTCCGCGCGAGATAAAGGACCGCTACCCCTCGGAGCTCTCCGGCGGGCAGGCGCAGCGCGTCGGCCTTGCCCGGGCGCTGGCAGCCAAGCCCGGCATCCTTTTGGCCGACGAGCCGTTCAGCGCCGTGGACGCCATCACGCGCGCTTCCCTGCAAGACGAGCTCAAACGCATCCGCCTGCGAACAGGAGTTACCGTGCTGTTCGTGACGCACGACGTGGACGAGGCGCTTGATTTGGGCGACCGCGTGCTGGTCATGGAGAAGGGACGCGCGGTGCAGTGCGCCTCGCCCCGGGAGGTGCAAGCCCATCCCGCCTCGGCGTTCGTGGAGCAGCTGATCGCGCGCCGGCATCGCACGCTTGCCTGACCGGGCGAGCCACCCGCTGCGGCGGGCAGCCGCCAAACCGCTGTTGCAGGGACCCGCGTCAGCACCGGTTTAGCAGAGAGCGAAGCAAACGGGTGCGATCGTTCGCCACCGCAAACGGTTACGACGGCTCGCCGCTGCGACATGCAAACGCAATCGCCCGTGTCCGCAGACATGCGAAAGCCGAAGGGGCAGACACACCCCTCCGGCTCGCGTCGTCACTTGGACGCCTTCGCGCGCAAAGCGCCACCGCGTCCGATTCGGCGCTACTTACTCCTGCACGGTCACGTTCTTGAACGTTCCGTTCTCCGCGTCGGCCTTCACCACGATGGTCGTGCGCACATCGGTATCGTCGGCCGTGTTGGACAGCTTCAAGGTGATGGTGGATTCGCCGTTGTTCTGATCGTCGGCCAGAAGGCTCACCACATGCATGCCGGACGACCCCACCACGTCGCTGATATCCTGATCGTAGTACAGCGAGGAAGGCAGGTCGGCGTCGGTGCCTTTCAGCACGGACGAGCCTTCAACCTCCGCCGTCCATTGGAAGTTCGTATCGGCGTCGGCATCGAGCAGCATCAGCATGTCGCCTCCCGAGTACGCAATCCAGCCGTTGTCCATCCTGATCACGGTTTCATCTTCAACGGCGTTCTCGCCATTGGCGGCATTGGTTGCGGCATCGTCGGACGCAGAGCCGTCATCGGTGCCGTCGGTGGCGGCGTTGTCGTCGGCAGCGTTGTCGGCGGCGGCGTTCTCCGCGCCGGTGCCGGCATCGCTGCCGTTGGACCCTGCGGACTCGGTGGAGGTGCTCGTGCAACCCGTCGCAACAAGCAGCGCCACCGCAGCTGCGGCGAACGCGCCCATCATGGTCGCCTTCATGGTCTTGGTCATGGGAGACCTCGCTTTCTTGTACGGATACTGGCGTTGGCTTCCGCACCGCCTGTCCGGCGCGGAAACGTATGCAGGCCATCCTACGCACGCCTTTCAAGCGCTCGGCTGCCATCCGTCCAGCGTTAGCCACCCGTAACCGCCCCGACCGCCCAGCGACACCCCGCCCCGCCAACCACCCGGCAAGCCGCGCGCATGGCCACTGCTTCCGCAGGCCGGCGCCTCGCACCCGTGCGGCTCGCGCGAGCCGTGCGAGCCGCACGGCCTCCGCGACAGCGCCCCCAGCGCCCTTGGAACGTGGCCCCTTGATTGAATTTTTAAGTTGAACACCTGTCCAGTTTAACCTTGCAATTGGATGGGGCGTAAGCCCCCGCCCTCTGCGAAGGCCTTTTGGCCTGAGCATAGGGCGCTTTTCTTTTCGGAGCCGTTCTCCTACCATGGGCGAACCTTTCTCCTGGCCCCGGGAAGGAGGGCGTCATGCCGGAGAAGAAGGGAGCGCACCTGGGCTTCGACGACAGGTGCGAGATAGAGGACATGCTCAAAGAGGGGAGTTCGTTTCGAGAGATCGCCCGCAAGCTCAAGGTCTCTCCCACGACGGTGTCCAACGAGGTGAGGCTCAACAGGGTGTTCTTCAAGCCCAAGGCCATGCCGCAGAAGGCCCAGGCGCGCTGCTCCAGGTACAAGGACTGCCGCAAGGTCATGCTGTGCCGGCCCTGCGCCTCCAAAGCCTCGGCGTGCAAGCGCTGCGGGAGGAGGCGCTGCTGGGACATCTGCCCGGAGTTCGACCCTTGGGCCTGCGGGAGGCGGGAGCGGGCCCCCTTCGTCTGCGCGCGCTGCCCCAAGCGGGCCTACTGCACGTCCGAGAAGGCGCGCTACGTCGCCTCCAAGGCCCAGGAGGCGCACGACGCGCGCCTGAGCGCGGCCCATGCGGGTATCGCGTGCGAACCCGATGAGCTTAAAGACATGGTGGATGCAGTGAAAAAGCTCCTCTCGCAGGGCCAGAGCCTCCAAGCCATCTGGATCGCCCACAAAGGCGAGTTCCCGGTCTGCGAGCGCACCTTCTACAACTACATGGACAAAGGCGTGATGGGGCTTGCCAACATCGAGCTTCCCAAAAAGGTGAAGTACGCCCCGCGCAAGAGGAGGGCCGAGGGCGAGCCCAAGATGGACCTCGCCGGAAGGACCTACTCCGACTGGCTGGAGCTCTCCGACGATGAGCGCACCCTCACCGTCCAGATCGACTGCGTGGAGGGGCTGCGCCGCAATTCGAAGTGCATCCTCTCGCTCCACTTCGTCCGCCTGTTCTTCCAGCTCTACATCCTGCTCGAGAGCAAGGACCAGGCGCATGTGAAGGCCGCCCTCGACGCGGTGGAGACGTACTGCGAGGGCAGGTTCCCGGACGCGTTCCCCGTGATGCTGGGGGATCGGGGCTCGGAGTTCCTGGACTTCACAAAAATCGAGGTCGGACTCGATGGAACACGTCGCACCCGCATGTTTTATTGCGACCCGGTGAAGCCCGGCCAAAAAGGCGCCTGCGAGAAGAACCACGTGGAGCTGAGGAAGATACTGCCGAAAGGAACCGACTTCGACGCGCTCGCCTTCGGCGACGTGAGCGACGTATGCTCGCACGTGAACTCGTATCCGAGGCCCGGCCAGGGGGCGGCTCCCATTCAGCTTGCCTCCCTGGTCTTGCCCGCGAACCTACTCGAGAGCTTAGGCGTTCGCGCCATCCCGCCAGACGACGTGGTCATGGCGCCGAAGCTGCTCGGGCTGTAGCGATTCTATTCTAATCGGTTTATAGGGGCCGGGAAAAGGTTTGCAGAGCTTTACGTATCAGGCGTCCAGATTGCTTTTGCAAAACTTGTCTGGAGGCTTGCGCAAGCATGCTCTCATGTAGGCGCCTGTCCAAATCGGCTATTCAGAACACCTCTGCACTTACCTTTATATCAAAAATTGAAAGCAAGCTGGACGGCCTGAAGGTCTTTTTCATTCATAACCTGCTGCCAAGCTTCGAATGTCCAGCTTGCTATTGCAGTGTCCAGACTGCGATTGCAATCAACC
>NZ_CBDTNW010000013.1:0-7937 GCF_965361815.1 Rubneribacter sp. | reverse complement strand
CCTCGCCGAACACCTCCCCCGCAGCCGCGCACACCGTGCCGTGGAACTTCGCCCCGTCCTCCAGCACGAGCAGCGCGGGCGCGCCCGCGGGTTTCGAGGTTCCCTCCAACAGCCGATCCGACATCTCGCTCACAGCAGTTTCCTTCCCGTGCGCCATCGGCCCTGCAAAAAAGGCGCCTCGTCGAAGACGAAGGCGCCGAAAGCCGCACACTGCCGATGCGCACCTTGTCGGCCTCTCCGGGCCGCCTTTAAAGGTCGGGCGCAAGTATACGCCCATAGCGGAAATTTGATTTTGAAAATGCAGAATTTTCTGCTATCAGGATAAAAATATGCAGTATATGGTAGACGGAGGGGAAGCGGCGCACGCAAGGCCCCCTCGCCAACGCGGCCTGATCGCGCGATAATGGCCCCGACGCGAAACCATCGCCGAGGCGGCCCGCAACCGCCGCCAAGGCAGCATCGGCAACCGCCGCCGCAAGCGGCGTCGGAAAGGAGGGGCCATGGGCCGCTACGGGAAAGAGGAGGTGCTCGCCTACTTGGACGAGCGTGGCGTGACGTACGAGGCGGTCGAGCACGAGGCGGTGTTCACGATGGAGGGCATGGAGGCTTTGCGCCTGCCCTTCGCCGACGAGGTGGTGAAGAACCTCTTTCTGCGCGACGACAAGAAACGCGCCTACTACTTGGTGATCATGCCCGAGGACAAGCCCGCGAACCTCAAAGAGCTGCGCCGGCTGCTCAAGGCGCGCCCTTTGCGCTTCGCCTCTGCGGAAGATTTGGAGGAGCTGCTCGGCCTGTACGCGGGGGCCGTCTCGCCCTTCGGCATCCTCAACGACGAAGAAGGGCGCGTGCAGGTGGTGATCGACGAGGAGCTGCGCTCCTACCAGGGTCTCGGCGTCCACCCCAACGACAACACCGCCACGCTGCACGTGCCGCTGGACGCCCTCTTGTCCATGGTGCGCGACAACGGCAACGACCTGGCCTTCGTCGCCCTCCCGCGCGCGGAGCGAACGGCCTAGAGCAGCTCGGCCGCGCGCGAGCCCCAGCCGCCACTTATGCGCGCGGCCTTGAGCGATCCTCCCGAGACGAGCTTGCCTGCGGGCCGCAAGCTCACGCGCTTGCGGCGGCCGCCCACACGCGGTAGTCCTCGAAGTTGATGTAGAGGCTCCAGTGGCGCAGGAACCAGTACTTGGTGGTTGTCTCGTAGAGCACCTGGCCCTTCAAAAGCTTGTCCTGCCGCGTGTCGTACACGTCACCTGTCTGCACGAACGCATGGTAGACGGCGTAGTAGTCGGCCGTCTTCCTCTTGTCGTCAACGGATACCACGTAGCGGCTGCGCTGCGACTCCGACGCCTTGACGGCCGCGCGCGCGTGGTCCCCTCCCTCGACCACCAGCCCGTTGGCTGCGGAAGGGCTGAAAGAGGCGCCGTTGGGCACGCCGACGGACGCCATCTCCTCGGCGAGGTTCTTCGGCCCCTCGTAGCCCGGCTGGCCTTTGCGGGCGGCAAGGCGCTTGGCCATCTCCTCGAACTGCGCCGCCGAGACGCCCGTGCTGAGCGTGACCGGCCCCACCTTGTCGATGTCGCGGGTTGCGAGCGCGCCGGGGAAGTCGATGCCGCACTCGAGGAAGAAGGAGCGCTCGGACAACCCGCCGGCAGCAGAGGATTTTTCTGTGCTGAACAGGCTTTTCGTCACAAGGTTCAGCACGTTTCCGTCATCGCGGTCCACAATCCGCCGGGACAGGCTCGATTCCTTCACGATCTTGCCCGTCTCGTCCACTTCGCCCGAGATCGTCTTGGACACGGCTTCGGCCTGGGCGACAAGCGACGCCTGGGCCGCCTTGGCCGCCTGAAGCTCCGCAGAGCCCGGTGCGGCATCGGCAATGGCCACGTTCAGCTCGCACATCGACGCCATGTACCCCACCAGGTAGGCTTGCCCCACATAGGCAAGGAATTGCCGGCGCGCGTCGAAGGTCTGCGGCTCCCAGTTGTAATAGGTGTCCACGTAATCGTAGTACAGCTCGCACACGCTCGACGCCGATATGGCCGAGTTCCCCACGATGAGCGCGCCCAAACCCTTCGTCAACTCGAGCGTCGTGCGGTTGTGGTGGGCCGAGTACTGCGACGTCGCCTGCGCCAACGTGCGCAACGCCTCCTGGTCGGCCTCGCTCATCTGGGAGAACGATTCGGCCGAGCCGCCCACGTCCACCTTCCCCGCAGCGTCGCACACCAGAAGGGACATCCCGTTCTCCTCGCCCAGAACACTCACATAGCCCGAAAGGGCGTTTAAAGCCTGGCGGTAGGAGCTGCGCGACTCGAACGACTCCAGCTGCTGGCCGAGCCCCGCCACGCCGCGTTCGATGTCGTGCATGTTCGACTGGATGGTGTCGAGGCGGTTCATAACGTCGGCCAGGGTGTAGACGGGCGGCGACATGACCCCTACGAGCTTCGCCACGCATCCGAACACGCTGCCGGCGCCTTGGAAGCAACCGTCCGCATCCCCCTCGAACGCGCGCACGAAGGAGCCGACGGCGTTGAGCGCCTCCTGGACGGCTTCAAGGGATTTCTCGGCTTTCTCGGCGGGGGTCAGATCCGGCGTGCGCGCCATGACCTGAGCCTCGCTACAGGTGAGAAGCGGGGCGCTTGCCGCCCCCACCGGGATCCCCCAGCGGTTCGACACCGCCCCGCCGCCTACGGACACCTGGCATAACGACAGCGCCCAGTCGGCAAGCTCGGCCTGGTCGGGAATGTGGTTGGCCGGCGCGCCGCAGCCGTCGGCATCGTCCACGAGAACCTCGAGCACATCCGCCTGGTCGGCCGGAAGCGTCGTCCGGAAGACGAAGGTCGAAGGCCCCGTGACAGCAAGCGTGCCCGCATCCACCACCGAGGCGCTCTCGCATGCGGCATCGGCCCCTGCGGCGTCCTCGACCGCCGCAAGCGGCACGCGGGCCACGTCCACGAAGGCGCCTGCGGACCGCAAGTCAACCTTTCCACCGTCCGCATCCTCCACCGAGGCCTCGCAGGAAAGCTCGACGGATCCGTCGGCCTCCACCGTCGCGTCTATCACGCGCGCCACGGCGAAGAGCGTGGCGTCAACGTACTCGAGGGCGGTCGTCTCGTAGCCGGCCTCTTGGCCGCGCGCCACGTCGTCGGAAACCGCAACCATCTCGCCGCAGTTCACAGCAGCCGCGTCAATGCGCACGCCCCCTGCGGTGAGCGCCGCGTCCAAGCGCTCGAAGCGCGCCTCGGCGTCATCGCCTGGAACCTCCAGGGTGATCCGCGCCTCGTGAGCGCCCTCGACGGCCTCCACCGCCGTCACGCGAACGCCCCCGTCGGCGGGCAGCGAAAAACGATCTGCGGAAACGCCCGCCAAGAACTCGGCACTGCCGATCGTCAGAGGCAGAGCGAAAAGGCCGTCCGCCGCGTTATAGCCCTCCCCCGCGCCCGCGTCGGCATCGAGCAGACGCGCCTCGGGGACCTCTGCGGGAACGACGCCCATGCAGCAGAGGACGTCCTCGGAAAAAGCGTCGGCGGCCGCGCGCACGGCGCCGTCGGAGCCGTCGTCTGCCACGCGCCCCTCGATGACAAGGTCGACCTGCGTGTCGGACGCGCGGTTAGCCGACGCAACCGCGCAGCCAGAAAACGCGTCTTCAAGGGAGAAGGAGGCCGCGGACAGATCCTCGGCAAAAGGCGTGTCCGACACAAGCGACACGTGCGCCCGGTCGGCGCCCTGCGCCACATGCGCTTCGGTGGAAAGCCACGCCACGGTGCTGCAAGCGTCCTCGGGAAGCGGGTCGGCCGATGTCGCCCGCATGCGGGCGGTCAGCTCGAACGACGAGCCTTGCAGCACGGCCGTCGCGTGCGCCGTGCCTTCGAGGGCGGCCCCTTCCACCGCATCGCCGTCGGCGGCGAACGCGAGGGAGGCGGGCGCAAGCCCTGCCGCAAGCCCAGCGGCCAAAAGGACGCAGAACGCGTCCCGGCCCGCGTTGCGCGCCCGACGCGAGCGGCGCAGCGCAAAGGCCGCGAAAGCCGCGAGCGCAACCGCCGCCGCGGCCAAAAGGGCGCCTACCGAGCCCTCGCCCGTGCCTGCGAGCGGCTTCACGGCCCCGCCCCCGGCACCGCCCGCATCGGCAAGCGAGAGCGTCGCCTGGACGCGCAGCGTGCCGCCCGGCTCCACCGTCTCGGCGCTCGCCCGTACCTCGCCCTCGACCACGCGAAGTCCCTCGGGCACCGTCAGCTCCAGATCGGCGCCGCGCAGGGCCGTGAGGCCCCCGTTCTCGCCTGTTGCCGTGACCAGCACCGCGCCGTCAGCGGCCTCCTCCACCGACACCGACGCCCGGGGCTGCCAGAGCGCGTCCTCCTCCGCCGCCCGAGCGTCCGCCCAGGCGACGGCGGGCATGCAGAGAGCAAGCGCCGCGAGCGCCATCAAAGCGCAAACGAGCGCCGAGGTGCGAGCGCCCTTCGCGCCAAGCGGGGACCGTCCTTTCGCAATCTGACCGGATGCGGACTTGCCGTGCCGCTTCACCAGGTGTCTCCTCATAGCGACACCCCTCCTCGCCTCTGCTCGCGCACCGGCCCTTTCCAATGCGCGCTTTTGGGAAAGTATACCCGACGATCACGCGAGCCGGAAAGGGGGCAGCCCGTCGCCGGCATCCGCAAAACGGCCCTGCATCGAAAACGATGCAGGGCCGTCCGTCGAAAGCAGAAGAGCGCTCCGAACCGCTACTCCACGATGGCGCCGTCCTCCAGCGTGGCGTAGCCGCCCACGTAGACGTCGGTGGCGCGGCCCGTGAGCTTAGCGCCGATGAAGCCCGAGTTCACGGCCTTGCTCGCAAACTCCGCGGCGTCCACCGTCCAGGCGGCCTCCGGATCGATGACCGTGAGGTCGGCCGTGCTGCCCGCCTCCAAGGCCACGCGCTCGATGCGCAGGATCTGGCGCGGGCGCACCGCCAGAAGCTCCACGGCGCGCTCCCAGCTGATGACGCCGGGCTTCACCAGATGCGTGACCACCAGCGAAAGCGCCGTCTCCAACCCTATCATGCCGAAGGGCGCCAGCTCGAACTCGCGGTCCTTCTCGAAGTCGATGTGCGGGGCGTGATCGGTGGCGATGGCGTCCACCGTGCCGTCCGCAACGCCCTTGATGAGCGCATCGGCGTCGGCGGCCGTGCGCAGCGGAGGATTCACCTTGAGGGAGGTGTTGTAGTCATCGCCTATGGCGTCCTCGGTGAGGAACAGATGATGCGGCGTCACCTCGCAGGTCACCGGCAGGCCCTCGGCCTTCGCGGCGCGCACAAGCTCAAGGCCGCGGGCCGTGGTCAGGTGCTGGACGTGCAGCGGGCAGCCGGTGAGGCGGCAGAGCGCTATGTCGCGGGCGATCTGGATCTCCTCGCCCTCGGCCGGCCAGCCGAGCATCCCCAGACGCGTGGAGGCCACGCCCTCGTTCACCTGGCCCTCGCCCACCAGGTCCTCGTCCTGGCAGTGGCTCATCACCACGCGGTCGAACTGGACGGCGTAATCCATGACGCGGCGCATCATGCCCGCGCCCTGCACCCCGCGCCCGTCATCGGTGAACGCGACGGCGCCGTGGGCCACCATGTCGCCCATCTCGGAGAGCGTCTCGCCTTTGAGGCCCTGCGAGCAGGAACCGGCCACATGCACGCGGCACTTGCCCACCGCCGCTGCGCGCGCCAGCACGTACTCCACGCCCAGCGCGCTGTCGATGACGGGCTTGGTGTTGGGCATGCAGCACACCGCCGTGAAGCCGCCGTGGGCCGCGGCGCGCGTGCCGGAGGCGATGTCCTCCTTCTGCTCGTAGCCGGGCTCGCGCAGATGCACGTGCAAATCCACCAGGCCGGGCACCACGATCTTGCCGGACAGGTCGCGCTCGACGCCCTTCTCCATGGAAAGTCCCTGGCCCACCTCGACGATCTTCCCGTCGCGCACCAGGATGTCGGCCGTGGCGTTCAGGCCGACCTGCGGGTCGATCACATGCGCGTTCTTAAGCAGCAAAGCCATCTTCGCTCCCTCCAAGCAAAAGGTACATTTCGGCCATGCGGGTGAGAATGCCCGCGTAGACCTGATCGAGAATGACCGAGCGCTTTGGGTGGTCGGCCATGTAGCTGTCCAGTTCGACGCCGCGGTTGATGGGGCCGGGATGGCAGATGAGGGCGTCGGGCTTCATAAGGTGCTCGCGTTCCTTCGTCAGGCCGTAGAGCATGTTGTACTCGCGCAGGCTGGGGTACGGCGCGCCCTCCAGGCGCTCGCGCTGGATGCGCAGCATGTACACCACGTCCAGCTCGGGCAGGGCCTCGTCGAGCTTGGCGGTCACGTGGTCGGCGCCGAGGACGTCGGGACGCGCGGGCATGAGCGTGGGAGGCGCTATGACCGTGACCTCGCAGCCCATGATCTTGAGCGCGGGGATGAGGCTGCCGCACACGCGGGAATGCCCGATGTCGCCCACCACGCCCACGTGCAGCTTGTCCAGGTCGCCCTTCGCCTGCCAGATGGAGTACAGGTCGAGGAGGGCCTGCGTGGGATGCTGGTGCTTGCCGTCGCCCGCGTCGATGACGTGGACGCCGGACACGTCGGCTATTTTGCGCGGCACGCCCGCGTGCTTGTCGCGCACGATGATCATGTCTATTTTGTAGGAGCACAGCGTCTCCACCGTGTCCACCAGGCTCTCGCCCTTCACCGTGGAGGTGGAGCTGCCGCCGAAGTTCAGGCTGTTGGCGCTCAAGCGTTTCTCGGCGATCTCGAACGACGAGCGCGTGCGGGTGGACGGCTCGTTGAACATGTTCACCACCGTCGTGCCCTTGAGCGTGGGCACCTGCTTGATGCGGCGCTCGTTGACCTCCTTGAAGCGCACAGCCGTCTCCAGGACGGTCATAATGTCGTCGGCCGAGTACTCCGTGATGTCTATCAGGTGCTTGTGGTTGAAGGCCATAGCGCTACTCACCTCCCAGGGGTGCGGCGCCGGCGCGGGCGCCTTCGTTCATTTCCAGGATCTCGACCTCGGACTTGCCGTCCACTTCCTCAAGGAACAGCCGCACGTTCTCGTCGGCGGCCGAGGGCACGTTCTTGCCCACGTAGTCGGCACGGATGGGCAGCTCGCGATGTCCGCGGTCCACGAGCACGGCCAGCTGCACCGCCGCCGGGCGGCCGATGTCCATGAGCGCGTCGAGCGCGGCGCGGATGGTGCGGCCCGTGTACAGCACGTCGTCCACGAGCACCACGGTCTTGCCGTCAAGGTCGAAGAGGATGTCGGTGGAGTGCACCTCGGGCGCCAGATGCGTGGCGAAATCGTCGCGGTAGAAGCTGATGTCGAGCTTGCCGAGCGGCACCTTGGTGCCCTCGATGGCCTCGATCTTCTCGGCCAGGCGCTTGGCGAGCAGATCGCCCCTCGTCACGATGCCGACGAGCGCGATATGCTCCGCGCCCTTGTTGGCCTCGAGGATCTGATGCGCTATGCGCGTCAGCGACCGCTCGATCTCGTCCGCGTCCATGCAGACGGTCTTGACCGTTCCTGCGTCGTTCATACACACCCTTTCTTCTCGTCGAGTGCGTACAGACGGACCTCGTTCCGCCGGGCCGCGCGCCGTCTAGCTCCTCGCCGTCCGGTCGCGCCGCCCCCGAGTTGGCGGCGTCTGCGCGAGGGCATGAAAAAAGCCTCCGCGACAGACAAAGGCTTCTACTCGTTCGCGCCCTTGTTCAGATGAGCGCTGCGGGGTGGTGCCTTGTCGGTCTCTCTGTACCGCTTTTAAAGGACTGGAGGCAGTATATGCGGTTTCAGGCGTTTTCGGAAGCCCCTTTATGCAGAAAATCGCAAAAAGCTGCGCGAGGGTCGCGGGGCGCGGGGCGTTGATTTGCAATCTCATCCGAACGCTCGGGGTTTTCTCCCACACTCACCCGCACGCGTTCGGCTGAGTGCGAGAGTTCCTTTCT
>NZ_CBDTNW010000012.1:0-34337 GCF_965361815.1 Rubneribacter sp. | reverse complement strand
GCATCCCGAGCGATGCGACCCGACCCCGTATGGACAAGGTCGCTGTCGTACTCCACGTCCAATCGGGCCTCGGACCAAAACATATCGCACACGTAATACCCGTTCGCGGACGCTTTGCGGCCGCTGCGATCGATGTCGACCCGATGGTTCAGAAGGGGCATCGGCAAGCCGTACCCTCCGAAGCGAGGCGGAAGGCACAGCAGCAAGACGACGACCGCCTCCATAGGAGAACGCGCGTCGTCGCGCACGTAGGCAAGCGTTCGACCAAGCGCCCTCGCACCCTTCGCACCCTTCATGACCCTGGCGAACCTGACCAGTTGCGCGCGGGTGATCAAGGGATCGCAATCGACGAATCCGCGCGGATCATCAGGGTAAAGACGGTAACCGCCACAGAATTCAAGACAGAGCTCGGCAAGACGGGGCAAGGGCAGCTTCCTCGCTCCGTGCAGAAGACAGAGTCCGGGACCCTCCACGAGCAATCCATCCGGCGCTTCAAGCACGAAGCGAGGTGCCGTACGCACCGGAGCCGCATGGCAGACCACGCCCTCAAGCAAACGGCGCTCCGAAGCGTCACCCACCAACAAATGAACGGGGCGTTCGAGAAAACCGCAGCCCGCATGCCCCAACCGCCCGACCTCCTCCGAGCGGGGAACAAGAGACGGCAGCCGTCGCCCCTGAAGCGGGGCAAGCCGCAGCGAAGACGCCCCCGCCTCGCGCAGGTAGGCAACAGCGGATCGATGGCTCAAGCAGAGCGTCATCGTTCCGAAGAAGCGACGCGGATCCGGCGGAAAGAACCCGTCGGGCGGTGCGCTCTTCCTATCTCCGCCCCCTTCAGCAGCTGGATCAACCGCATGGTTTCCATCCCCTCTCTAACCGTCCTGCACTCATTCGATAATAACATGCTTGAACTGCTGTTTCTTTTGCAAAAAAGCCATACGTCTCCAGCGCCAACCCAACGCGGATTCGGCAGATCGTCCGCAAAATCCAACGCGGTTCCAATGTCGATCCAACGCGGATCAAGCACCCCTAATGAACGCATCGAGAATTCCCGACAAACCTCGGAGCGCCTTGCTGCAACCCTGCGGGAATATCCCCAGAGGCCCCTCTCAAACAGATTCTTAAAAGGCCGCGCCCTCTCCGATAAGCCAGGATTGACATAGGCCGGCCGAACTTGCAGGTTGGCCGCAAATGACGCCCTGTGGCACTCCGGACAGTCAATCCGGCCCTCGCTGGGCCGTGTGATTCGCGCGAACCAGGGTTTCTCCAGGCGGGAAGGGGCTGAGGGCAGAGAACCGGCCCCTCGCGTGCCGCAGGGCGCTGTTTGCGGCCAACCTTGCGGGCGGCCTTTCGACGAGCCGCCGCCGGCGCGGACCCGCGTCGGCGGGTTTTCGCTCGACGAGTCGACCCGGCCTATGTCAATCCCGGTTTCTAGCAGAGAGGGTGCGCCGAAACGGCAGAAAACGCGTCTTGTGCATAGATCCGGAAGGGTCAGACCTGCATCGAGGATTTGCGACCTGGCGTGTTGCCGACGGGGAAGTGCAGCGCGTCCGCTTCGATCGGTAAAACCTATGCACAAGACGCGATCCGTGCCACTTCGGGCCGAACTCTCTGCTGAACCGCCGCTGACGCAGATCCCGTCGGTGGCGGCTTGGCGGAGAGGGACCGAATTCCGCGCCGGAAAAGCCCTCGTCGGCGGCAACGCGAAAGAACGGAGGCGAGGGCGTTGAAAACGGGGCGGAGGGCGGGAAGCGGGAATGGAGAACGGAAAGCAGCGCGACCGATCAGGCGCGCGTCGCGCCAACCCCTTGCTCCTCTCGTCGCCCCCACTGCTCCTCTCGTCGCGAAGCGGCTCCTGATGTCGGGCTTTTCTTGCGCGGCGCCGGGGCGGGCGCGATGATGCGCTGCGTCAGATCCGCGGCGTACGCGCCGCGCGAAGAGAAAGGGAACCGTCATGATAACCGCAAGCCAACTATCCATGCTGGTGCTGGGGCTTGGCCTCATCTGCGTGGTGAGCATGGCGCTGCACATGCGCCACGAGCGCACGCTCAAACGCGTGGAGGCGCTGGAGCAGCGCTCGGAGGAACTTGAGGCGTCGCTTGTCACCCTCGTCGCCCGCAGCACCTCCGCCGCCCCCGCGCCCGGGCACGCCGCCATATCCGGACGCGAAGGCGCAGCGATCGGGCACGCCGCCCCGGCGAAGGCCGCGGCTCCGTCCGCGTCCGCGCCCGCGACCCCGCGCGACTCCGTCCGCGCCGCCAACCCCGCCCCCGCGCCCGCCCGTTAGGAGGCCTCCATGAGCACCCTGCTCTCCACCGAGGACGTGTGCCTCAGCTTCAAGGGCAAGCGCGTCCTCGACCACCTCTCCTTCTCCGTAGCGCGCGGGGAGTGCTTCGGATTTCTCGGCCCGTCGGGCGCGGGCAAGACCACCACCATCAAGCTGCTCACGCGCCAGCTGACGAAGGACTCCGGCCGCATCAGCCTGTTCGGCCGCCCCATCGAGCACGCCACGAACGCCGACTACGAGCGCATCGGCATCCTGTCGGACACAAGCGCCCTCTACGAGCGCATGAGCATCGAGGACAACCTGCGCTTCTACGCGAAGATACGCGGCGTAACCGGCAACAACATTCCCACGCTGCTCGAGCGCATGGGACTTGCCAGCGATCGCAAGACGCTTGTGAAGAACTGCTCGAAGGGCATGCGCCAGCGCGCCGCGCTCCTGGCCGCCCTCGTGCACGGTCCCGAGCTTTTGTTCCTCGACGAGCCCACGAGCGGCCTCGACCCCGCCGCCCGCGCCGAGGTGCACAAGATGCTGCGCGAGCTGAAGGGCGCGGGCGTCACGGTGTTCCTCACCACGCACGACATGGCCGAGGCCGAGGAGCTGTGCGACCGCGTGGGCATCTTGAACGAGGGGTCGCTCGCGGCCTGCGACGCGCCCGACGCGCTGCGCCTGCGGTTCGCGCGCAACGAGGTGATCGTGCGCCTGGCCGACGGACGCATCCTGCGCACGACGAAGGACGAGTCCGGAGCCAAGGAGGTGGCCCAGGCTCTGGCCTCGGGCGCGTGCCTGTCCATCCACTCGGTGGAACCCGACCTCGAAGAGGTGTTCCTCGAGCTTACGGGAAGGGAGTTCTAACATGGATGCCGCTTTGCGCAAAACCGTCGCGCTGCTTGGGAAGGACGCCCGCGACATGGTGAGAAACCCCACCATGCTCGTATGCTGCCTGCTGCCCTTGGCCTTCATCGTCCTGTTCGACAAGACGATGGGCGCAAACGTGGACGCGAACGGCGAGGCCGCACAAAGCGCCTTCGACGCCATGATGCTGTCCTACGCGCTGCTGTTCACGTCCACGATGGTGTCGTCCATGGCCACGACCACCGCCATCGCCGAGGAGCGGGAGAAGAGCACCCTGCGCACGCTCATGCTGGCGAACGTGGGGGCGGGGCAGATCCTGCTGTCGCGCGGGATAGTGGCGCTCGCCGTCATCGCCATCGTGGACGCGGCCTGCTACCTTGCGCTGGGCCAGCCGGCCGAGGGGCTTGCGGCGTTTCTGGCCATCGGCATGGCGGGGTCGGTGCCCATCGTGCTCGTCTCGCTGCTCATGGGCCTGGCGGCACGCGACCAGATGTCGGCGGGGCTTTTGAGCATGCCCATCCTGCTCGTGGGCATTGCGCCCATGCTCTCGCCCTACCTCGACGGGTTCTCGGAGATCGCCGTATACCTGCCCACCGGAGGCATGAACGAGCTGGGCGCGCTCCTGGCGAAAGGCGCGCTGCTCACCCCCGACGCCCTGCCGCCCGTCCTCGGCATGCTCGCCTGGATAGTCGCGGCCGGGGCGGCCTTCGCGCTCGTCTACCGCCGGCTTTCCCGGGACAACTGACGCGCGGCCGGGATCGCCGCCCCCCTGCCGCGCGACCGCCTTTGACGACGCGGGCAACCCGGGCGCAGGCCGCCGCGAGCATGCGCCGGCGCGAGGCGCTGCGGGACCCGTGCCGGCACGGGCGCAGTCCGGCGCGGACGCGGGTCCCGCAGGCGCGGTCCGGCGCATCGCCATCGCGCCCGCCCGCAAGGCACCGGCCCTCAGCGCTCAGCGCAAGACGGCTCGCGCAAGCCGCATGCCTCTCCCCGCACGCCCCTCTCATCGCGCACCTCCCATCTATCTGGGATTTTGCAAATCGCGCTGGATCGGCGACAGAATCCGGCTGGATCCGCGTCAGAGTTCGGCTTGACTCCCGTCGAAAGCGCGAAAAAAGCGCGGGGAAGGCGCGTCGGATCCACGCAAGATCCAAGCGGTTTTTCGCTGGACGTGCGTCATCTGCGCGCTGGACGGCCTCGCTATGATGGGAGCACGGCGCCAAGGCGGTGCCGCCATCGGCAAGAAAGGGAGGGGCCATGGATCGGCATCGCGCAGACGACCGTACGGCGCAAGGGCGGGGTCCCGGGGAACCGGGACCCTCCCGCCGCGCGCGACAGGAGAAGACGGCTTTCTCGTTCGTCTTCGCCGTGGCGGTGGCGCTTGCCGCGTGCCTGCCTTGCTGCGCCCCGCAGCCCGCCCTCGCAGCGCCAAACTCCATCAGCGGCACATGCTACGTGGAGTGCCTGAACCCAGAGATCGACGGCGCCCAGGGCGGCAACGTGTTCGCCGTGAGCTTTCCCCAGTACGGCATCGAGGCCACGGGGTACTGCACCTCCGGGCCGTTGTACGGCACGCCCGTGCCAGGGCACTACCCCTTCACGGGCACGCGCGCAGACGACGGCGGCTACCTCATAGCCATCGACTGCTCGGGGGCGCAGATGTACCCCAACCACTCCTCGCCCTTCGGCCCGCAGAACGTCGGTGGCTTCTCCATCTACCTATATGGGAACGTGGAGCTTGTCAAGCGCGGTCCCGAAGGGTACGCCGAGGCCGTGCCCGAGGCCACGCTCGCGGGCGCGCGCTACGAGCTGGCAACGCCCGACGGCGCCGTGCAAGCCGTGCTGACCACCGACGCCGACGGACGGGCGACGGCCGCAGACGTGCCGAACGGCACGTACACGCTGCGCGAGACGGAGCCCTCGCACGGCTACGGCCTGGACGCGGGACCGCAGACCGTCCTCGTCAGAGGAGGCGAGACGACGAGGGTGGAAAGCCGCGAATCCGCGCTTGCGGGCGCCATCGAGGTGGCCAAGTCCTCGTCGTTGCCGGGCGTCACAAGCGGCAACCCCTGCTACTCGCTGGCCGGCGCCGTCTACGGCGTGTACGCCGACGCCGCATGCGAGCGCGAAGTGCAGCACATCGTCACCGGCGCGGACGGGCGCGGGCGCGGCGAGGCTGCGCTCTGGCCGGGCGACTACTGGGTCAGGGAGATCGAGCCGCCCGCCGGCTACGCCCTCGACAAGCGGGCCTATCCCGTGCGCCTCTCCGTCGAGGACTGCCGGCGGGGCGTGGCCGTGCGGGCAGACGCGGTCGACGAACCCCAGCTCGCGCCTGCGGACGTTGCGGTCGCCAAAGTGGACGCCGAGACGGGCCTGGCCGTCCCGCAAGGCGACGCCGCTTTGGCCGGGGCCGTCTTCCTCGTGGAGCACTACGCGGGCACGTTCGCCACGCCGCAGGAGGCGGAGGCGTCGGGCCTCTCCCCCACGCTCTCGCTCACCGTCGTCACCGACGAAAGCGGCGTCGCGCGCATCGACCCCGCCTCGCTGCCGGCGAACTCGGCAGGTTCGGGGCTGCCGCTCGGCACCCTCGTCGTGCGCGAGGTCAAACCGCCCGAGGGCTACCTTCTGCCCAAGGACGCCGCCCTCGCCTGTCCGGTGACATCTGCGGGCGCAGGGCCGCTGGACGCGCTGTTCCAGGCGCCCGCAGTGGCCGAGCAGGTCGTCCGCGGCGACGTGGCTGTGCTCAAAGTGGGCGACGGCGAGGGCACCATGGGCGAGCAGAGCGACAAGCGCCCGTTGGCCGGCGTGGCCTTCGACATCCTACGCGCCGCCGACGCCGCGCCCGTCGCCCGCATCGTCACCGGAGAAGACGGCAGGGCCACCACCGCCGACCTGCGCGAGGATGGTCAGACAGGCGCGCTTCCCTTCGGCGACTACCTGGTGCGGGAAGACCCCGCCACAACGCCTGCAGGCTACGAGCCGGCCGAAGACCTCCACGTCACCGTAGCCGAGGACGGACGCACGTACGCCTACACGGTAAAGAACGAGACGGGCGCCGTCGTGCGCGTGGTCAAACGCGACGCGGGCACGGGCGAGCGCGTGGCCGGACGCATGGCCTTCCGCATCTTGGACGAACGGCGCCAGCCCCTCGCGTTCCAGGTGGGAGCGGGCGGACCCATTGTCAGCGAGTTCTCCACCGACGAGGACGGCGTCTGCACGCTGCCCGACAAGCTCAACGGCGGAGGCGTCTACTACCTGCAGGAGACCGCGCCGCCGCCCGGCTACGTGCTCTCCGACAAGCCCGTGGCGTTTCGCCTGGCCGACCGCGACGAGGAGGGCGTGATCGAGGTGACGGTGGAGGACGTCCCCCAAACCGGGCGCATCGAGGCGGAGAAGGTCGATGCCGCCAGCGGCGCGCCCGTGGCGCAGGCCGGCATCGTCTGGGAGGTGCGCGCGGCGCGCGACGTGATCACCGCCGACGGCACGCTGCGCGCCCGCGCGGGCGAGACGGTGGCGCGCCTGGAGTCGGACGCGAACGGCGCAGCGGCGGTGGAGGGCCTTCACCTGGGGGCGTACGAGATCGTGGAGGAGCAGGCCCCCGTCGGCTACGTGCGGGCCGAAAGCCCCTTGGCCGTGGAGCTTGCCTACGGCGATCCCGCGGCCCCCAGCGTCTCCGTCCAGGTCGTCGCACCCAACCGGCGGACGGCAGGCGTCGTTGAGCTGCGCAAGTCCGACGCCGCCGACGGACGGCCCCTTTCGGGCGCGGTCTACGAGGTGCGCGCGGCGCGCGACGTGGTCCTTCCCGACGGCTCGACGGCCTTCGCGGCCGGTGAGACGGCATGCGCGCTCCTCACCGACGAGGAGGGGCGGGCGCGCAGCCCGCAGCTGCCCCTCGGCTCCTACGAGGTCGTGGAAACCAAGGCGCCCGAAGGCTACCTGATCGACCCCGCCCCGCACCTGGTCGAGCTCGCCTACCAGGGCCAGGATGTCCCCCTTGTGCAGACGGCGCTCGACCTGGCCGACGAGGCCGCCCCCGCAGAGGAGCCGGGCGCCGCAGCGCCTGCGGGGCCCGTCGCCAAAACCGGCGACCCCGCCCGCGCGCCAGGCGCGGCCGCCTTGCTCGCGGCAGCCCTCGCGCTCGCTGCAGCCGCATGCGCGGGGAAGGGCCGAAGGCCGAAGCGGGGATGCCATCCCGACCCCTCCCTTGACCGATAAATTCTTAATAGTTTATATTTTGGGGGTCAAAATGACGGAGAAATCAAGGGACACGCGCAGGGTGGCGGCGCGCCTGCTTCGGGAAGGATGGGTGCGCAGACGGGGCAAGGGCGACCATGTAAACTTCTCCAAACCTGAGCGACCGGCCTTGATCACCATCGACATGGGCAAGAAAGAACTCGACAAAAACGCGTACCGGCGCATCTCCAAACTGGCTGGATGGGAATGAGGGACGCGAGGATAGGAGCGGGGCATGACGAAACGCATCTATGGGGCAGTGGTAAGACAGTCTGCGAACGGCGGGTTTTGGGCGGAGGCCCCCGACCTGCCCGGTTGCTTCGGCCAAGGAGCCACGTTCATGGAGGCCGTTGAGAGCGTTCGCGACGGCATTGAGACGCATCTGGCCGCCCTCGCCGAAAACCAGCTGGACATCCCGGAGGCGACGGAGGTGGACGCCGCCGACGGCAAGGTGGTGTACCTGCTCGTCGAACCCTTCCCCTCGCTCGGCGAGCCTGCGGTGTCGGCTGCGGAGGCCGCGCGAAGACTCGGCGTCAGCCCTGCTCGCGTCTCGCAGCTCATCAAAGCGGGAAAGCTCGCGGCGCGACGCAGCGCCGAAGGTACCTTGGTCGCGCTCGCAAGCGTAGAAGAGTACGCGAGAAGCCCCCGCCTCGCCGGCCGCCCCAAGCGCCCAGCCCCCGCAAACCAAAAAGAGCCCGCCCTCAAGTCATGATGGTCCGCGCACCAGGCGCGGCCGCCTTGCTCGCGGCAGCCCTCGCGCTCGCCGCAGCCGCATGCGCGGGGAGGCGCAGGAGGCGGTCGGCCCCCTTCAAGTCCTCTTCACAAAACCATAAATACTATTTATAATTAATGAGTCGAAGTGGTGACCATGGTCAAGCGAAAGGATGTGCTGGCCTTCTTCGAAGAGAACGGATTTGAGAACCGGGGAGGAAGAAACCACGACCTCCTTCTGCATCCCGACGGACGCAGAACCGTGCCGGGACGCCACCGGGAGATCAGCAACATCATGTTCGAGGAAATGAAAAAGCAAGCGGGCATCTTGCGGCCCCGAAGGCGAAGGGAATGAGCGCTATGACCCACGTGTACGAGTTCGAGGTGTTTCACGACGAAGAATTTCTGTTAGCGCTGCCTTTCGACTTCGAGGGGGGAACGCAGGGCATCGACCATCGCGACCTCGCCGAAAACGCGGCGGATTGGCTGAAAACGATGATCGAGTTCAGCGCGATGCGCGGAGAGCCGCTGCCCGGGCCGACGTTCGGGAACGAACCCCGTCGCAAAGGGAGCATCATGCTCGTGGCGGTGGACGCCGGCCTGCACACCATCCCGCGCATGACCGCCGCCGAAGCGGCGCGCGCCCTTGGCGTCACCCCGGCACGCGTAAGCCACATGATACGCGACGGCCAGCTGGACTCGTTCCGATACGGGCACAACACCTGGGTGTCCCGCCATCACGTGGAGGCCCTGATGAAAAGCCGTCGCCCTCCCGGCCGACCGCACCGCGCGAAGGACCCCGCCGAGAAGCGTCCGGCCCCCGCAAACCGAAAAGAGCCCGCCCTCAAGGCATGATGGTCCGCGCGCCAGGCGCCCGCGCTGCACGGCATGCGCCGGGAAGCGAACGCGGCGCCCGCCCCTCCCCCGACGCGACCGGAACGCAAAACGCGCATGCCCGCGCGTCGTGACCCAGGCCGCCCCGGAAGCCGACTCCGCCCTTTTCGACGCGCGCCCGGAAACGCGGCCCGTCCCGACCTTGCGAGATCACTGCCTCCCGCCCCCCCTGGCGCGCAAAAAAGGCGCCGCCCGAAACCAGGCGGCGCCTTTGGCGTTGCGAAGGCGCGATGCCCGCGCGTCAGTTGCCCGCCGCGCGCGCGGCCTGGTACGCCTCGACGAGCTTCTTGGTCACGTCGGCCGGAGCCGGCTCGTAGCCCTCAAGCTCGATGGAGTACGAACCCGACCCGCGCGTGATGGAGCGCAGGTCTTTTGTATAGGTGACCACCTCGGCGTAGGGCACGCGCACCATGATGACCGTCTCGCCCGCGTCGTTGGAGTCGGTGCCCACGATGCGGCCGCGGCGCGTGGAGATGTCGCCCATCACCGCACCGGCGTACTCCTCGCCCACCGTCACATCGAGGTTGGCCATGGGCTCGAGCAGGATGGGGTCGGCCTTCTCGCACGCAGCGCGGAAGCCGATGCGCGCGGCCGTCTTGAACGCCATTTCGTTGGAGTCCACCGAGTGATACGAGCCGTCGTACACGGCGCACTTGACGTCCACCATGGGATACCCCGCCAAGAAGCCCTCGGCCATGGCGTCCTGCACGCCCTTGTCCACCGCCGGAATGAACCCGCGCGGTATCTTGCCGCCCACGATCTCGTCCAGAAACTCGTAACCGGCACCAGGGTTAGGCTCCAGGCGCAGCCAGCAGTCACCGAACTGCCCCGCGCCGCCGGTCTGCTTCTTGTGGCGGCCCTGCGCCTCGGCGGTCTTGCGGATGGTCTCGCGGTACGGGATGCGCACGTCCACCAGCTTCGCCTCCACGCCGGTCTGCTCCTTGAGGCGCGCGAGCAGCGTCTCCACCTGCGCCTCGCCCATGGCGGTGAGCACGGTTTGGTGCGTCTCCTCGCTACGGCTCACGCGCAGCGTGGGGTCGTTCTCAACCGCGCGCGCCAAAAACGCGCCCAACTTGTCCTCGTCCTTCTTGTTCACGGCCTCGATGGCCACAGGATACTGGGGCGTGGGCAGGGGCAGGGGGTCGATGGCCACCTCGCCCGACTTCGACAGCGTGTCGCCGGCGCGCGTCTCGGTGAGCTTGGGCACCACGATGATGTCGCCGGCCTTGGCGCTCTTCACGTCGGCGGTCTCCTTGCCCATCATCACGTAGAGGTGCCCCAGGCGGTCCTTCTTGCCCGTGCGCGCGTTGATTAGCTCCATGCCCGGCTCCAGCACGCCGGATATGACCTTGAGGAAGCTCAGGCGCCCCACGAAAGGATCCGACACCGTCTTGAAAATGAACGCCGCCGGCTCGCCTTCCTCGTCCACGAACGTGACCTCGCCGTTTGCCAAGCGGAAGCGGCCGTGGTGGCGCGGATGCGGGAAGTAGGTGCAGATGTCCTCCATAAGCCCCTGGATGCCCTGCTCGATGATGGTGGAGCCCACGAACACGGGGATGAACAGCTCCTGGGCGATGGCCTTGTCCAGCAGCTGCTCGAGTTCGGCCTGGGTGAGCTGCTCCTCGCCGTCGAGGTACTTCATCATGAGGTCGTCGTCGGCTTCGGCCACCAGATCGCACAGCTTGTCGCGAGCCGTCTGCGCGGCGTCGGCGTAGTCGGCCGGGATGTCCTCCACGCGCTCGCCGTCGCCCCCCTGGTCGAAGTAGCGCGCCTTCATGCGGATGACGTCGATGACGCCCTTGAAGTCGGCATCCACGCCGATGGGGATGGTCACCGGGCCCAAGCGCGAGCCGAAACGCGCGTGCAGAAGCGCCATGGCGGTGTCGAAGTCGGCGTTCTCGCGGTCGATGTGGTTGATGAACACGGCGCGCGACAAGCGCATATCCTCCGCCTCGCGCCACAGTTTGGTGGTCATGACCTGCGGCCCCGCCACGGCGTCCACCACGAAAAGCGCCATCTCGGCAGCCTGCATGGTGGCCAGCGTGTCGCCCACGAAATCGGGATGCCCCGAGGTGTCCAGCAGGTTGATCTTGTAATCCCTGTACGGAACGGGGGCGATGGAGGTGCCGATGGTGAACTTGCGCCGGATCTCCTCCTCGTCGTAGTCGAGGTAGGATTTCCCGTCGTGGGTCGTGCCCATGCGGGGCGTGCGACCGGAGACGTGCAGCATCGCCTCGGCCAGCGATGTCTTGCCGGCGCCGTCTTGGCCGACGAGCACGATGTTGCGCACATGTTCGGTAGCGGGAGCTGCCATGTTGACCACCAACTTTCCTGTTGAGTGGCCCACGCCGTTGCCGTTTTCGCCAAGGCGCGAACCACAGTCGAGCCTTACCCAACACACTCTCAAACGCGAACAAAAACCTCGTGGCTCACAGTGTATCGCATCCGGCGCTTCCCGCGCCCGAGAACGGAGGAATTGAAAGGACAGGACGCCTTGGCATGCACCGCCCTGGACGCGCCGCACGCCGCCGCGCCGCCGGTTCTGGAGGGCGCGAGGACGACGCGTTACCGAACGGTGACGAATCCGACCAATCGGACGCATCACGTCTCCCGCAGCCTCGCAACCCCTATATAATTAATGAGGAAAACGCAACCGGAGGCAAGCCTTTTCGCATGGCGAGCAAATCGGGCAAGCAGGAAAGCATGACCGCCGAATACGCGACCGCATCGAGTCAAGGAGGGATCATGGATATAGCAAACGCGAAAGAGGCCGCTCAAAAAGCCCTTGAGTACACTCGCGATCTCGTACCCGGGGCAAAGTATGCGGCACTCGAAGGCATAGACTTCGATGACCACGACAACACCTGGAATGTTATCGTGGGATATTTGCTCGAGGACGACATCCCCTTTTCCGCCTTGGCCGCCGCAACCGTCCCGCTCATGGAGAAGAGAACGTACAAAAAGCTTATCATCGATCCCAGCACGCTGGAGTTCAAAGGCATGAGGCCTTATGACGTCGCCCGCGCAACTCGCTCTTGACGCCAACATACTGGTGCTACTCGTTGCAGGATTGACCGACGAAAGCATTATTCCCCGACACAAGCGCCTCAAAAAATACGATCCCGAAGATTTCAGTCTCCTTATGCGGATTCTTCTTCGTTACAAAACGCTCATCGTGACCCCGGGAGTTCTCGCCGAATGCTCCGATCTTCTCAGATACGATCGCGCATCGAAGGACCGAACCTGCACGACGCTCCATCGGATGCTGACGGACTCGGACGCATTGCTGGAAATATACCATCCCACTAAAGAAGCGGCGCTCATGCGCGAGTCGACATGGCTCGGCCTTGTTGATGCCGGCCTGCTTAAAATCGTGGACGACGGCATTCCGCTCATCACCGATGATTTCGCTTTGTTCGCGCAGGCTTGCTGCAAAAACAACGAATGCATTAACTTCGACGCGACAAGGCTCAATTGATCTCATTGCACATCGAAAAGACACTGCGGGCGCACATGGACGACTGCGCCGCATGCCGCCGCCGTGCCGTCAGTCTTGGAGGGCGCGAGGACGACGCGTTACCGAACGGTGACGAATCCGCGATCCGGGCGCCCAACCGAAGCGCGCGAGCCTCCCTCCCCCTATAATCGAGGGCAAGGCCGAAAGGCGAGAGACCGAGGAGCACCATGAACGCATCCGGAACCATCATCGACGTCGATCCCGTGGAAAGCGCCCGCGACGGCGCGGGGGCGGCCGCAGGCGGCTTCAAATCCCCCTCTTACGGCAGGCGCGGCGCCGCAGCCTCGTCGGAGGACGCCGCGCACGCCACGGTGATCGGAGGCGGAAGAGCGCAGCGGGCGACGGGCAAGATGGCCGGCGTCGCGCAGGCTGCGGCGGGCGGCGCGCTCGTGCTCGTGGGAATCCCCATGCTCATCCTGCCTGGACCCGGCCTGCTCGCCATCGGCGGAGGCGCGGCCCTAGCCGCAAGCGGCATCAAGAAGATGCGCGGACGGTAATCGAGGCGGCCGAGCCAAGCCGAGCCCCAACCCGGCCGCCGCGCCTCCGCGCGGCCGTCGCATCCGCGTGCCCGGCCCGCCCCTTCAACTTGGGCATCGGCCCCGCACGACACCACATCCCGCACGGCGTTGCGCCCCGCACGGGCGCCGCAGGCCGATCATCAACGACGGCGCGAACCTCGAACCCGCAAGCGTCGCCAAAAACGAAAAAGCCGACGACGCCCCGGCATCCGACCCGTTGAGCCCGCCCGCACGAAAACGATGGGAAACCGGAGGCGCCATGCTATAATTATGCTCGATCAACCATAATTGGGCACATCGGCGAATCCAGGGGAAGAGGTCATGGCAGCGCTCCTGTCCAACACACGCATCCACGCACGCCGCATTCGCCTTGAGAACAGCACGGACGCACGCCTCAAAGCCGCGACCGTGCCGTTTGCGGGCTTCTGCTCGTTCGCGTGCTTCTCGCAGCTCTACGAGAACAACCTGCTGCTCGGCAGCGTCTCTGCGTTCAACTACAGCTTGCATGAAGGCGCTGCGCACCTCGCGGTCCTGATCGCGCTTGCCTTGGCGGGCCTCGTCCGCCGCTGGACGCCCTCCCCCGCGCTAACGCAGGCGTTCGGTTTTCTGGGCGCCGCCGGCATGGTTGCACAGCTTTCGGCCTCCGACGGGATCGTCGTCTCGTTCGGAGCGGCTGCGACGGGCGCATCCTTGGCAGGGCTTGCCGTGGCATGGGGCGCGCGCCTCGCACGGCAAAGCGCGCGCATCGTGATTCCGTTCGCCTTGGGAGCGTTTTTGCTCAGCATGGTGCTGTGCCTCCTCTGCTTTCAGGCGCCCGGCCCTGCAACCGCGGTCTGCGCCATCTTGACACCCGTCGCGTCGGGAGCGCTGCACGCCAGAGGAGGCGCCCAAGGCCCCGAAGCCGCAAAGCCCGGCCGCACCGTCACGGCAACGCACCCCGAGGCGACCGCATCCGTGTCCTGGCCGCTCGTCGCCACGTTGGGGATGTGCTGCTTTTTGGGCTACGCGTTCGCAGGCATGACGCTGAACCCGTACTGCTTCCAGTCGGCGTCAGTGTCGCGCTACCTGTACTCGTTCGCCATCTCGGCGTTCCTGACGTTGCTCGCCTGGTCGCTTGCAGCGCGCAGACCCAAGGCGAACCTGCTGTTCATCGCCCCACTCGCCCTGCTGTTGACAGGGCTGCTTCTGCTCTCCACCGGCGTGCTGGGCTCCATCATCATGCCGCTCGGCCTGATCTTGGCGGCCAGGACGTGCTGCCTGGCGCTGTGCTGGGCGGCGCTTGCGGGCCTCGCCCGGGAGCGCTCCGTCCCGCCCGTAACGCTCTACGGACTGGGATTCGTCGTGTGCGACGGCACGCTCGGGCGCAGCCTCGGGCAGATGGCCAGCAGCAACATGAATCTGAGCTTCCCCGACATCGCATTGGCGGCGTCCGCGTGCATCGTGGCGCTCGCCCTGCTCTACGCGCTCGCCACCGCATCCCACCTTGATTCCGCCGCATCTGCGCAACCGCGTCCGAACGCTTTCCGGCCAGGCGGGCGCGAGACTTCCCCATCGCTTGCGACCCCCTCGGCCTTGGCAGGGCCGCAAGCCTCCGCGCCTTCCCCCGCAGCCGGGGACGCGTCCCCCGGACCGGCCGCATCCCCGGCTATGGCCGCCGTTTCGCCCGCGGCGCCGACCGCGACGGTCACCCCTCCCGCCGCTCCCACGATGTCCCAGCTTGTTGCCGAGGCGCAGCGCCTGCAGGAGGAGCGCCTGGATGACTTCGGCCTCACGAAGCAGGAGCAGCGCGTCGCGCGCCTCGTCTTGCAGAACATGACCTACCAAGACATAGCCGAACAATGCGGCATCTCGCTGCGCACCGTGAAGTTCCACGCGAAGAACCTCTACCGCAAAGCCGGCGCCGAGAACCGCCACGAGTTCGAACTCCGCATGCGCTCTGACGGCTAGGAACCTCGAAGCGCTCCGAGGACCCGACCAAAAGCCCAAGGGCCCAAGGCGGGAAAACTCCTCCTGCGCGAGGAAAGACTCCTGTGCGCGAAAAACCGCCGCCCTCCGTCAAACCGCCGTTGGCGCGGGTCGGCCGCCCCCGCAGGTTGGCCGCAAACGGCGCCCCGTCCGCGCCCCGCTCACTCGCCCGGCGTCAGGCTCGACACGTCCACGCCGGCCGTCTCCAGGATGTCGGCCAGGTCCTCGTCCTCAAGCTCTATGCGGTAGAACAGCCGGTAGAACGAGCGCGTCTCCTCCACCAGGTCGATGTCGGCGGTGTGCTCGGGATAGAGCAGCTTGAGCACCAGCAGGCACCCCAGAAGCCGCACGGCCGAAGGCGGGCGGCCGAACCACGCGAAGGGGGACTGCGGAAGCCGATAGACCGCCCCTTCCCGCACGCAGGGAACGTTTCGCCAGTTGGCATCCGCCAGGATCTCGCCGTAAAGGTCCGAGCTCTCCGAATCCGACATGCTGTATTCGCTCACAAGCACCGCGTCGGGATCCCACTGGATGATCTGCTCCAGGTTCACGGTGGGCATGCCCATGCCCTGCCCGGCGGTTCCGGGTAGGTCGGCCACGTTGTCGGTGGCGATAAGCTCCAGCGCGTCGGTCACGTGCATGCTGCCCACAGGATCGGTGGACAACCCGCCCACTCCCTGCGCGATGTAGACGCTCTTGCGCGCCTCTGCGGGAACCTGCGCCGTGCGCTCGCGGATGTAGGCCAGCTTCTCGGCGCAGTAGGCCGCCAGCTCCTCGGCGCGCTCCTCGCGCGCGAGCAACCGCCCCACGTAGCGGTACATCTCGGCGCACTGGCGGATATCGTAGTCGATGAGCAGCGTGGGCACGCCCGTCTCGTCGCGCACGTCGTCGGCCATGCTGCGGCCCACGTCGTCGGCGGTCCAATAGCACAGGATAGCCTGGGGGCTTTGCCGCACGATCTCCTCGTCGTTGGGCGTGGCGCCCGAACCCATCCACACGCCCAGCGTGGGCAGGTTCAGATACACCTCGGGAATGTACTTGCGGTTGTCGCCGGTGGGTCGGAAGTTCCACCCCACCAGCAGATCCGGATCCAGCAGGTAGATGTCCACCGTGCCGATGGGGTTGCTGCAGAACACCCGCTCGATGCTCTCGGGCACCGCCACCTCGCGCCCTCCCATGTCCTCGATCACGCGCAGGTTGCCCGTGAGCGCGTCGCACCCCGAAAGCGCCGGCATCCAGCCCGCCAGCGCAAGGCCCGCCGCGCACCCCGCGCCCATCCGCACGAACTCCCGCCGGCCCATCGGCCGCGCCCCGCGCGCCATGTCCGTGCGCGCCCCACGCGCCGCTTTTGCGCGCGGCCCGTTCGCCGCGCCGTCCGCGTCCCGTCTCTCCATGGCCTACCCTTTCCTCGTCATCAGGGGGACGCACGCCAGCGACGACGCGCCCCCGCCTCCTTCGCCCGCGCCCTCGCCGGCGCTGCCCACGCGCCCCACGGCCACCGGCACACCGTACAGCCCGCTCATCGCAGGCGCTGTCAGCATCTCGCGCGCGGAGCCATGCGAAAGCGCGCCCCCACGCCCCAGGCACAGCACCTCGCCGTCCAGCAGGAAGGCGTGGTTGGGATCGTGCGTGGTCATGACCAGCGCCATGCCCTGCTCGGCCAGATCCAGCATCTGCTCCAAAAGCCGCGCTTGGTTGCCGAAGTCCAAGCTCGCGCACGGCTCGTCCATCACCATCACGCGCGGCTGCTGCGCCAATGCCCGCGCGATGAGCACCATCTGCCGTTCCCCGCCCGAAAGCGACGCGTAGTCGCGACGCGCCAGATGCCCGATGCCCATGCGCTCGATAGCCGCGTCGGCCAGCTCGTCGTCGCGCGCCGAGGGGGCCGAAAGCCCCGATAGGTGCGGCGTGCGCCCCATGAGCACCACATCGTGCACCGAGAACGCGAAGCTGGGCACGTGCATCTGCGGAATGTAGGCCACCTCGCGCGCGAACTCCCGCCGCGACCAGGCCGCCGTGTCGCGCCCGCGCACCCGCACCGCGCCCGCAAGCGGCTGCAGAAAGCCCAGCAAGGTTTTGAACAAGGTGGTCTTGCCCACGCCGTTGGGGCCCAAAAGCGCCAGCACCTGCCCGGCGTCCAGCCGAAACGACACGTCCGACACCACCGCGCGCGACCCGTAGCCGCACGAAAGCCCGCGCGCCTCGAGCGCCGGCGCGTCCGCACGCCGCTCGTCCACCGTCATCGCTCCCCCCTCCTCTGCCGCGAGATCAGGTACACGAACAGCGGCGCGCCGATGATGGCCGTGAGTATGGACAGCGGTATCTCGGTGGTGTACACGCTGCGGCACACGTCGTCGACCGCCAGAAGGAAGCTCGCGCCCAAAAGCAGCGACGCCGGAACCAGCACGCGATGGTCCGGCCCCACCAGAAAGCGCGCCAGGTGCGGGATGATGAGGCCCACCCAGCCCACCATGCCCGCCACCGACACCGCCGACGACGTGACGAGCGTGGCCGCCGCCACCACCGCAAACCGCGTGCGCCCCACGTCCACGCCAAGAGAGCGGGCCTCCTCGTCCCCCAGCGCCATCACGTTGAGCCGCCAGCGCAAGGCCCACAGCAAAGCACCGCCCGCCGCAAGCGGCGCAACCAGCCAGACAAGGTCGTCCTCATGAACGTTCGATAAGCCTCCCATCAGCCAAAACGTTATCTCAGGAAGCTGGGAGTTCGGGTCGGCCACAAACTTCACGGCCGAGGTGAACGCCGTGAACAGGTTCTGCACCACCATGCCGCACAGCACCAGCACGAGCACCTGGTTCATGCCCCGCGACACGCGCTGCGACAGCAGGTAGGACGCGCCCACCGCCGCCACGCCGCACAGAAACGCGCACAGCTGCACGCCCGCGCCGCCCAGCGACAGCAGGATGCCCAAAGCCGCGCCGAACCCCGCGCCCGCCGACGCGCCCAGAAGGTCCGGCGACACCATGGGGTTGCGAAACAGCCCCTGGTAGGCGCAGCCGGCCACGGCCAGCATCGCGCCCACGCACGCCGCCGCCACGATGCGCGGCAACCGCAGGTGCACAAGCACGTTGACCGACGTGGGGTCGGGATTCGCCGAGAACAGGGCCGCCACCTCCTCCCACGAGAACTCGTAGCGCCCAAGCGCCATCGACGCCAGCAGCAGCGCCGCCAACACTGCGACGAGCGCCGCGAACACGCCGGCGACGCGCGCCCTGCTCGGCACGCCCCGGCCGTCCGCCCCCTCCCGTATGCGCATGTCGCTCATGCGGCGTCACCGCCCTCGGCCGCCGGGCTTGCGGCGGAATCGCCGTCCTCGGACGCGCCTTTGGCCGCCGCGTCCGCGAACCCCGTGACCCCCGCGCCCGGGTCGGCCCCCGCGCCCTCGACCACCCGCACCGCAAGCTCAGTCCCGTCGGCCGCGCCCGGCGCGCGCACCGTCACGCGCGCGTCGTCGCAGTCGGCCTCCAGAGAGTCGCCGTACACGGCGTTCACCGTGTCGGCCAGGCGTTGCGCGCACGTTTCGGGCAGATCGCGCGAGAACTCGTGGTTGTGCATCATCACCAGCGGAAGCCCCTCCCCGAACCAAAACCACGTGCAGCACCGCAACTGGGCGAATTGCTCCACGTCAAACGACACGGATGCCCCCGCACCCGCCGCCGCATCGGCCGCCGCAGCCTGAATGCCGCCCACCCGCACGCCCGTGGGCACCGTGAACGACACCGCCTCCGCAAGCACCGCGTTCGACCCGCCGCCCTCCGCACGCACATGCGGCAGCGCGCCGTCGGCCGATGCCGCCGACACCGACACCAACCCGTCGTAGAGCGCGTAGTACACCGAGGGCTGCGAGCCATCGGCCGCCGCAGTGGGCACCAGGCGCACCACCACCTCGCTCCCTTCGGCCCGCGCCTCCACCTCGATGGTCCGCGCGTCGGGCTTCTGGCCGTTCACCAGCACCGAAAGGTCGCTCGCCACGTCCGCGGCCGCCTCCAGCGGCGCGTCGAACGCAAGGCGGGCCTCCACGTACTGCGAGCTTTCCGTAAGATCGCTTCCAGCCGAGATGCCCGCGCGCTCAAAACGCGGCGAGCCCTCGTCCACCACCGCGGCCGGCGTGCAGCCCGAAAGCACGATGGCGCTCACCAAAAACGCCGCGCCGGCCGCGAACAAGGCGAAGCACACCGCCGCGAGAACAGCGTTTCCCCAGTTCTTTCCCATGCGCCTCACCCCGCTACCCTGATCAGCCACTCGGGCGCGTCCTCGGCGGACACCACCAGGTAGGCCCACGCTTCCTGCCCCGCCAGCTTGCACGACAGCAGATACCCGCCGCCGTCCAAGTACAGCGTGTTTTTCGCCAGACCCAAAAGCTCGGAGATCTGGCCCGCGTCGTCGGTGGAGAACTTCGTGCCGAAATCCTGCATGGTCACGAACCGCTGCTCCACGTCGGCCCGGTAGCCCATGAAGTAGGCGCTTCGCGGCTCGGTCACCTCGTTCATGCCCTCGAAGGGCGCCCAACGCTGCACGGTGACCTCCTCCACGCAGGCCGCCGCATCGTCCAAGGACACGTACGGCGAAAGCCCCTTCTCCTCCAGCCACGCCAACGTGCGCTCGAACTCGTCGGTGAGGTACACCACCGCGTTCTCTATGCCATAAGCAAACGTCTCGGCCGCCGCATCGCCCTGCTGCGTGAACATGATCACGCCCCGGCACGCGCCCTCGGGATGGTAGCGGTCCTGCGCGCTTTGGCCGGCCACGTCGGCGGCCAGCGCGTCCAGAAGCTCCGCGCGCGCCTGCGCGTCGCAGTTCACCAGCATGGGCGCGGTGTACAGGCGGTCCGCCAGGTAGATGTCGCCCAACGCATAGGCCTGCCGCGCCGAGGAGGCCCCTATGGCCTGCGCGTCGGCGTCCTCCAAACCCGACAGGTCGCCCGACACCGCCCCGCGCGCCAGGTTGCGCCCGCGTTCCGTGCCGTCAAGCTCGGCCAGCGCCGCCAGCTCGTCGAGCGTGGCGCGGTCGTAATAGCGCACCAGCTCGCCCCCGTCGACCAGCCGGTAGCGCACCACCACGTCGTAGGGCACCACCGTGCCGCCCACATCCGCGCGATCCTCTCCCAACTCCGTTCCGCCCGTGCCCACCAGGCTCTCGTGCACGCCCCGCACCGCCTCCACGGCCTCCGCGTCGTCGAAGGAGTACTCGGCGCTGAAGTAGTAGGACCCCTCGCCCGCCGTGGCCGTCTGCAGCCGCGCGGCCAGGTAGCTGGGGCTGCCCGTGTACGACACGCTCACGCTTCGCACCTCCGAGGCGGCGGGCACGGCCTGGGCGTACCCCAAACCGCCCGCAGCCACCACGGCCAGCACGCACGCGAGCGCCGCCGTTTCGGCCCCCACCACGGCCAGCGTGCGCCGCGCAGGCGAGCGACCTTTGAGCGGCCCGCGGAACAGCACCGCCGACACCGTCCAGAACACCGCGAACGACCCGGCCACCGCCACGGCCACGCCCACCTCGGCAAGCAGGGTGAACGTGGCGCCGAACGCCGCCAACCCCACCACGATGCCCACGACCAGGGCAAGCGCCACATTGAGCCCGGCGATGCCCGCCCTCTCGCCCTTCCGACGGCAGAAGCGCCACGCTCCCAAGGCGACGAGGGCCGCCAGAGCGCATGCCCACGCGCCCAGAAACGGCCAGTTCCCCGCCAAGGGGTAGTACACGGGATGCTGCACCAAGAACTGCTGATGGTCGGCCGCCTCCTGCGCGAAGAACAAAAGCGGGTTCACCGGCGCCAGCGCCTCCAGCAGCGAGGGCGCCACCTGCACCGACCCGCCCGTCAGAAGCTCGCCGAACGCGTTGCCCACCAGCAGGTGGTCCATGACGGCGTTAAGCCCCCACGCCGCAACCGACACGCTGGCCAAAAGCGCCGCCGCGAACGCCGCCGCCTCGGCCACCGTGCCCGCCGCCGCGCAGGCGAGCACGGAAAGCGCGCACGCCACCGCCCCGACGAGCAGAAGGCCGCACAGCACGTAGCCGAACTGCCCGAACAACCCCTGCCACACGTTCAGGGCCGCCACGTTCACCGCCAGCGACGCCGCCAAGGGAACGCCGATGCCCGCCAGAAGGGCCGCCAAACACGCCGCGCAGCGCGAGCCGAACAGCGAAAGGCGCGACAAAGGCAGGCTGAGCACGGCCGTGCTCTCGCACTTCACCAGCAAAAACCGAAACGCCCGCACGCCCAGCGCCACGCCGTACACCGACGCGCCCACGACCACGGGATACGTCAGGCCCTCGGCCCAGAAGCGGAACTTCATCTGATCGTGCGTGTAGTCCAGGTTGAAGATGGACGCGTCGGGCACCGCCGCCGTGGACACCGGCATGGCCACCGCAAACGTCGCCATGGCCACCAGCAGAAACGGCGTCAGCTGCCGAAACGCCACGGCGAAGTCGTGCGCGAGCAGCGCCGCCGCCCCGTGCGAGGCCCTCCGCGCGCGCCCCTCGCGGGCCGTGCGCGCCCGCCGAGGCCCCGTCTGCGGCGCGCCGCCGCCCGGCCCCGCACCCGCGCCGCCGCGCCCGCGACCCGCGCGCCTCCCGCCGCCCGCCAAGGACGACCCAGCCAGCGCCTCCGCGCTACCAGACGAAGACTTTGTCGAGGTCATGGTCGCTCACCTCCCCCTCTTCCAGGAATATCTCCTCAAGCGAGCGCCCCGGATGCGAGGCGTGCAGGCTCTCCACGCTCTCGTCGAAGATGAGGCGCCGCCCCTCTATCATGCCCAAAAGATCGGCCACGTCCTCCAGCTCACGCAGGTTGTGCGAGCTTAAGATGACGCTGGCGTCGCGCAGGCGCGCGTAGCGGCGCAGAAGCCGCTTGAGCAGGATGCGCTTGCCCAAATCCAACCCGTCGAAGCTCTCGTCCAAAAGCAGCGTGCGCGCCCCGGTGGCAAGGCCCAGCAAAATGGCCGCCTGGCGCTGCATGCCCTTGGAGAACCCGCCCAGCTTGGCGCGCCCGTCCAGCTTGAACAGCGCGAGCAGGTTGCGATAGGTGGCGTCCGACCACTCGGGGTAGTAGCCCGCGTAGTAGGCGCGCATGGCATCCGGCGTGGCCTGCGGCAAAAAGTACGGCTCATCGGCCACGATGAACGGCGTGCGGCCCGGCGAGCGCTTTCCGTGGGCGCTCTGCCCGTCCACCAGCACCTCGCCCGCGTCGGGCAGATATACCGCCGCCACGGTTTTGAGCAGCGTGGTCTTGCCCGCGCCGTTGTAGCCCACCAGCCCGTACACGCACCCGTCGGGCACGGTGAGCGTGATGTCCTCGATGGCGGTGAAGCCGCCGTAGCGCTTCGTCACGCCCTTGATCTCTAGCATGCCCGCCTCGTTTCCCGCACCTCGTCGGGCGCAATCTCGGTCAGCTTCCCGTCGGCCAGGCGCACCACCCGCGTCGCGCGCCGCGCGAGCGCCAGATCGTGAGTGGCCATCACCACCGCATGCCCCTCCCAGGCGTAATCCAGAAGCGCCTCGGCCACCGCATCGGCCGCAGCCTCGTCCAGATCGTTGGTGGGTTCGTCGGCCACCACCGTCTGCGGGGCCAGCACCAGCGCCCGCGCCAGCGCCACGCGCCGCTTCTGGCCCACCGACAGCTGATGGGGAAAGTGGCTCGCACGGTTGAGCAGCCCCAGCCGCTCCACCAGCTCCGCGGCGCGCGCGGAGGCCGCCGCCATGTCGGCGCGGCCGAAGCACGCCGGCACCAGCACGTTGTCGATGGCGCGCAGGCTTCCGACAAGCTGGGTGTGCTGGAACACGAACCCGAAGGCCCGCGCCCGCAGCGCCGACATCTCCGCATCCGAAAGCCCGAAGACGGCCTGCCCGTCCACGAGCACCTGCCCCGCCGAGGGCGCGAGCAAAAGCCCCAGCGCCGAAAGCAGCGTGGACTTCCCCTCGCCCGACGCGCCCACCACGGCCACCAACTCGCCGGAGCGCACCGCCAGGTCGCACCCCGCCAAAACGGTCTCGCCGCCGTACTCCTTCATCACCCCCCGGGCCTCCACCAAAACCCGTCCGGCAGAATTCTCGCTCATATCTCCGCTCTCTCTCCTCTCGCAGGTCGAACACGCGCATCGGCACCGCGCCTTGCGCCCCCGGATCGAACACGCCCCGAAATCCGGCGCACCCAGGTCGGGCAAATCTCGAAGCCGCAAGTCGTCGAAACGGCGAAGCCCCCTAATCGATGTCGCCCGTTTGCATGGCGCTCGACGGGTCGATGCGCCCCGCGCGCGCCAAAGGCCACGCCACAGCCGCCAGCCCGATGAGCGCATAGAGCGCCACCACAGCCAGCGCCGTCAGCGCTACCGCGCCCAGCCCGGGCGCCACGTAGGGAAACGACCCCGCCCCGGCCAGCATGCCAGGCACCGCCAGGTATAAAAGCGCGCCCAGCGCCAAGCCCGCCGCCGCGCCGCCGCCCACCAAAACGGCCGCCTCGCCCGCGATGAGGCGCGACACCTCGCGCCGCGACGCACCCAAGGCCCGGTACAGCGCCAGCTCCGCACGGCGGTCCCACGCCAGGCTGAAAAACCGCGCGAACAGCTGGAACAGCGTGGCCGCCACCAACAGCGCCGCCGCGCCGGCCATGATGGAGAACAGGGCACCCATCTGCCCGGCCGCCTCCTCCACCGCGCCCGACGCCTCGATGACGGCGACACCCTCCAAAGCCGCCAGCTCGGCCGCCACCTCGTCGCGCTGCCCCTCGGCCGTCTCCACCAAAATGCACGAGATCAGCCCGTCGGGGCTGCCGTGCTCGTCCCACAGATACGCCAGCTCCTCGGTGTCTTTGACGAAGGCACGCACCTGGTCCATGTCCATGAGAACCGATCCGTCCATGTCGGTGCCCGTGGCGTCCAGCACCGCGGCCACCTCCACGTTGCGGCCCAGCACCGTGCCGCCGTCCGCGAAGTCGTCGGCCAGGTTGCAGCCCACCACCACCTCGCCCACCTCCAAGCCGCCGTCCGTCTGCCGGTCGGCCCAGGGGGCCACCACCCAGTCGGTCGCCGCGTCGTAGCCGATGAGCCGCGCGGGTTCGGTGGCAGAGCAACAGCTGGCGTCCAGAGTTTGCCCGTAGAACTGCGCGGTGGTGCGCTCCACGCCTCCCACGGCCGCCACCCGCGCCTCCATGGCGGCGTCCATGTACATGTTGGCGGGAGCGCCGCTGAACAGCAGGGCGTTTTGATCGAGGCTCACCGCCGCATCGGCGGGCACCACCACTATGTCGGCCCCCAAGCGCTCTCGGCTGGCGCCCAGCCCGCCTTGCACGCCCTGGAACGACAGCGCCAGCGCAAACACCACCGCCGCCGACAGCGCCACCGAAAGCAGCGTGGCCGCCGATTGCGTCTTGCGCATGCGTATGGCATGCTTGATGAGGGTGAGCATGCTAGATACCCCGCTTCGGCAACGTGGCGCGCCGCGGATCGGCGAGGGCGATCAGGACCGCGCACGCAAGCGCGCCCGCCGCCGCCAACGCAGTGCAGAGAAGCGCCGTCTCATGGCAGTGCATGGACGTGTCGCCGCACAGCCCCATCAGCCCCGTTCGCATGAGCGCGAGCGCCGCCGCATGCGCCGCAAGACCGACCGCTGCCAGCCAGCGGCGGCCCATCTTGCACTTCACGAACACAAGCCCCAACGTGCCGAAGGCCCCCAGCGCCTCGACAAGGCACACCGCGACGAACGTGTAGTGGCACTTCATGGGCACGCACGCGCCCGCCGCCGTCTCGACGCACGCCGCGCAACCGCTTGAAACGCCCGCTGCCAACGCGGCGGCAGCCGCCAGCGTCGTCGCCACAAGGGACATGGCTCTCCACGCTGTTGCAGTCATGGTCGCCCCTTTCTTCGCAAAGGACGCGCCGCCTGCCGGCGCGTCCCGGCCAAACCGTCTATTCCTTCCTGTTCGCACGGCGCTCCCACAGCCGCGCGGCCGCTTTGCGCGCCGCCCGCGCGACCCTGCGGACGGCAAGCGCCGCAAGGGCCGCCACCGCCGCAAGAACCGCAAGCGCCCCGACCACCTTCGCCACGTCGAGCGGTCCAAGGGGCGCCACCTCCACCGTCGCGGAGGCGCTTGCTCCCCGGTGATGGGGAAGCTCGGCGCTCACCACGGCCTCGGTGGAACCCGTGCCGAGCGCCACCAGGTACGGCGTGCCGAGCACCTCCACCAGCGCCACCACGCCCTCGGCGTCGCACGAAAGCGAGAACGAAGGCCGCGCCTCGCGCACGCCGTTGCACGCGCACGCGCCCCACGCGTCCACCGCCCCGCACAAGCATGGGTCCTGCCCGCACATCTCCAACATGCCGCAGGGAACGCCCACCTCGATGGAGGCGGGATCGGTGGAAGCCGGAAGCGCCACCACGTCCACGCGCGCAAGCTCTATGCGCTCGGGCAGCTCAAGCGACAAAGCGGGATCCTCCTCCCCGCCCGCCGCAAGCGCCCGGGTCGGCGCGCCCGCCGCAAGCGCGCCGACCGCCGCAAGCGCGATCACCGTGCGGAGAAGGGCCACCCTACGCGCGGGCGCCATCGCCGTCTCGCGCCTCGTCGGCCCCGGAGGCGACTTCGAAAGCCTCGTCGTCCTCGAGGGCGCTCGTTTCGGGAGCCTCGTCGTCGACCGCCGCCTCGCCGGCCTCGGAAGCGTCCCCGCCGGACGTCTCCCCGTCCTCGGAACGCTCGGCCTCGCCCGCCTCGTCCTCGGCACCGGCGTCTGCGGCCCCGGCCTCGCCCGCGCCTTCCTCCTCCGACGCGGCCGCCGCCCGACGCCTGCGCGCCACCAGCACGCCCGCTGCCACAGCCGCCGCAACCGCCAGCGCCGCGGCTCCGGCGATCAGATACGGCGCGCCGTCCTGCGCATGCACGTCGACCTGCGACGCGTCCACCTCGCCTGCCGCATCGTCCGCACCGGCCGCACCGTCCTCGTCCGCCTCGTCCTCCGGAAGCCCCAACGCCGCCAGGTCCTCGTCGGAAAGCGCCCACGTGGAGCAGTGGTCGATGGAGAACACGGCGTAACCGTCCTTCGCCTCCACGCCCTCCTGCTCAAGCCGGAAGCGCTTCGCATCCTCGTCGTAGCGATACAGGCCCAGCACCGCGCCGTCCTCGTACACGCCGGAGGTGCGCACGTACACCTCGGCCGGACCGGGCAGATCGCCGGTGTGCGCGAAGTCCATGACAATGGATTTGCCCACGTCGGCCAGCAATTCGGCCACGTCGCCCGAACCCTTCTCGGTCACGCTCACCGCAGGGTCCACGTTCAGGTCGTCCTCGTCGGACAGGTCGGCGCCCTTGAACGTCCAGCTGATGGCCGGCGACTCCAGCGTGCCGCCGCTCCAGAACGTGCAGGTGCCCTCGGTGCCCTTGATCTTGGCCAGCTCCTCGGCGGCGGCCGCGGTGTCGGTGGCCTCCACCACGATCACCTTCGCGCCGTTTTCGGCCTCCATCTCCACCACCGTGCGCTGCTCGCCGCCGCCCGACGACGCGGCCGCCGCGGCCGCCGCCGTGGCCGACGCGCCTGCGGCCGACACGCTCACGCCGCCCGAGCCGCCCGAGCCCGAACCCGAGCCCGAACCCCCTCCGACATTGCCGGAGGGAGCGACGTAGTACCCGCCAGAGGCTCCGCCGCCCGACGGCGCCCCGCCGCCCGAAGAGCCGCCGCCCGAGCCGCTGCCGCCCGACGCGCCGCCGCCCGACGGCGCGGCGCTGACCGGGTCGCTCACGTTCACGGTCATGGTGGTGGAGCCTTCCCGGTGCTTGGACAGCGACGAGTACACCGTGAGGGTGCACGTGCCTGCCGAATAGGCCTGCACGCTCAGCACGCCGCCGCTCACCGTGGCGCGCGCCACCGACGGATTGGAAGACGACACCGAAAGCGTCGTGTACGCCGTGATGTATGACGTGCCCGCGCACTGGCACCATCCCGCCGCGTTCAGGCAGCCGCCCACCTCGCCCCACGGCGTGGTCAGGTTGCCGCACGCCTGCGGGCACTCCGCCATGCCGCAGCCGGGAAGCTGCTGCTCGCTCCACATGTCAACCGACACCGACACCGTGCCGGTCTGCCCGCTTGTCAGCGACAGCGAGCCCGCGCCCAGATACACCCCCACGGGATCCTTGGCGAAGTAGGCGAACGCCTGCGCGGGAAAGCACAGCGCGCACGCCGTCGCCAGCGCCAGCGCCGCCGTGATCGCCGCGCGCATCCGTTTGTCAAAAGCCCTCGTCAACCTCATTGATCCTCTCCCTTCTCGGCATCGGGCGCCTCCTGGGCGCCCTCCGCCTCGCCATCGTCCGCCCTATCGGCGCAATCGCCCTCCGCCGCGCCGTCGGCCTTCCGCGCTTCGCCGGCATCGGCGCCCGCAGGCGCCTCCTGGACATCGGCGGCGCCTGCGGCCGCGCGGCGCTTGCGCGACGCCGCAGTACCCACCGCAATGGCGCCGACGGCGACCGCCGCAGCACCCGCAGCAATCGGCGCCACCGGGAAGTCCTCCGCCGCAGCCTCGGCGCCGTCGGGCGCGACCTGCGCGGGGGCGGCGCCGTCCTCCGCAGCGCCCTCCCCTTCGGCCAGCGGCCCGGCCAGCCCGTCGTCGTTCGCCAGCACCCACACCGACCCGTGGTCTATCCGGAACGTCGCGTAGCCCTCCGACACCTCCACGCCCTCCTGCACCAGCACGAGCGACCCGGCGTCCTCGTCGTAGAAGTACAGCGTCAAGCGCTCCCCGTTGTCGAACACGTCCGACACACGGTAGGCGAAGCTGGCCGGACACGGTTAGGCGCCCTCCTGCGCGAAGTCGAGCGCGCGGTACGTCGCGCCCTCAAGCGCCCGCGCCAGCTCCCCGCGCTCCTCCGTCACATCCTCCACGCCCAAATCGGCGTCGGTTACGGCCTCGGGCGCCAGGTCGGCTCCGGCGAACGACCACATATAGCGCGCCTCCTCGACGGAGTCCCCCTCCCAGAAGCACACCGTGCTCTTTGTGCCGGCCACTGCGGCAAGCTCCTCCGCCACCGAGCCCTCCCCCAGGCGCACAAGCGACACGCTGCCCTCCTCGATGGCCTGCGCGCCCTGCTCCACCTGGACGGGGTTCCCGCCGGCCACCAGGGCGGACAGCACCTGTCCCGTAGACGATCCAGCGGTCACGCCCGCGTCGCTCACCGACACGCTGCCCGCCACCGCACCGCCTGATCCCGAACCCGAGCCGGCGCCCGCAGCCGTGCCGCCGTCGTGCCAGTACGTCGCGCCACCGTCCTGAGCCGCACCGCCCGAGGCCGCGCCCCCCGAGGGCGCGTCCCCGCCCGAAGCGGCGCCGCCGGCCGCTCCGCCCGAAGGCGCCGACGCAACAGGCTCCGTCACCGTCACCTGCATGGTGCCCGTCCCCGTGGTCCACAGGCGCAGGCTCCCGTACACCGTGATGGTGCAGGTGCCCGCCTGGTAGGCGTCCACGTGCAGCACGCCGTTCGCGTACGTGGCCCGCGCCACCGACGGGTTGGACGACGACGCCGACGCCGTGGAGTAGTAGGTGCTGTACGCCGTGCCGAAGCAGGTGCACTGCCCGGCGGCGTTCAAGCACCCGCCCGAAGCGAAGTCGCAGCCGCTTGGGCAGTAGTCGGTGGTGCAGTTGGGCGTCTGCTGGTGCGAGTAGGGGTCGATCGTGCAGCTCACCGAGGTGGAGCCGCCCGCCGTCACCTGCACCGACCCCGGCAGGTACACCTTCACCGTGCCGAAGTTCACCGCCGCCTCGGCGCGCGGGGGCGCGCCGAGAAGCCCCGCCGCCAGCACGACGGCCGCCAGCGCCGCCGCTGCGCGAGAAAACCCCCGCCGCACGCGGAGGCCCCTTGCCGTTGCCATGTCCATGTTCGTCCCTTCCCTGTTCGGTGGATTGCGTGCGTCGCCTCGCTCGCCATCCGGCAACCGGATGCGCCCGGACGCGCCGCCCGGCGCAGCGGGCTCCCGGATGGCGGAGGCCGCAGGGCCGCAGGAGGCCGAAGCCTCCCACGGCCCTAAGCGGGCCGGAGGCGGGCCCGCGCAAAGGCCCGCCTCGTCCCAAAAGGCCCTAACGCCTCGTCCGCCTGCGAACGGCCGTCGCCGCTGCGGTCGCAGCCCCCAGGGCAAGGGCCGCCACGGTGGCCAGCGGCCCCGTGGGCGAGCCGTCGCCCGTCTGGGACAGGGCCGCGCCCTGCTGGGCCGCCTGCGTGGTCGCGTAGCCCGCCTGCTGCGCCGTCGCGCCCTGCTGGTAGGCTCCCTGCTGGTACGGGCCGTACTGCTGCTGGTTCTGCTGGTTCTGCTGGTTCTGTTGGTACTGGTTTTGCTGCTGGTCGTCGCCCTGCTGGCCGCCCGAAGCACCCGGATCCACCACCTTGAAGGAGATGGTCTGCGTGCCGAACACGCTCTTGCCGTCGCCTGTCACCGTCACGGTGTAGGCGCCGGGCTCCACGATGGAATCCACCACGTTGCCCGCGGCGTCGCGGTAGACGATGCTTTGGCAGTCGGAGGCGTCCAGCATGCGCGGCGCCACGCCGTCGCGGTCGGTGAACGTGACCTTGATCTGCGGCTCAAGCGCCTGCCCGGTGTACACCAGGTCGGCCACGGCCACGTTGTTGTAGCCCGTCACCTCGTAGCCGAACAGCGCCAGCGCCTCGTCTGCGGCGAAGTCCTCCAGCACCACGAAGGGCACGAAGGTGTTGTCGGAAACCTCGCACCATTCGAGCAGCTTGTTGTTGGAGTACGCCAAGCCGTAGAAGTTGATGCCGGAAAGCGACTTCACCTCCGGCTGACCGGCAATGCCCATGCCCCAGGCGCAGAACGAGGGGTAGGTCTTGGAGGTCCACCCCAGCGACGAGTCGCCCGTCTGCCCCTCGCTGATCACGAAGCTGATGTCGGGGCTGAAGCAGTACACGTCCCTAAGCGACGTGCAGCCCATGAACGCGCCCTCCATCACGGTGCGGACCTGCTTGGGAATGACCACTTCCTCAAGCTTGTTCAGGCCCATGAACGTGTAGGGCGGAATGTAGTGGTTGCCGTAGAGCGACAGATCGACCTCGGCCACGCTGCTCCAGGAGGTTTTGGCCACGAAGTCGGCCTCGGGCCGGCCTATCGTGGTGGCCGGGGTGGTGGTGAAGATGGCGCCCGTGCTCCACGTGTCGTCGGAGTCCTTCGACCACGATTCCTCGGGCACGCCCAGCCACAGGTTGGGGCCGAGCGTGAACTTGATCAGAGCCGGCGTGTTGTTGAACGCGCCCGATTCGATGTCGGTCACGCTGCTCGGCAGCGCGACGTTGGCAAGCGACGAGCAACCGCCAAACGATTCGCGCCCGATGGTCTTCAGCCCGTCGGGCAAGGTGAGCGCCGCCAACGACGTGCAGTTGCGGAACGCGTAGTTGCCGATAGCCTCCAGAGTGGAGGGCAGCTTGACCGAGGAGAGCGCCGTGCAGCCGTCGAACAGGTTGCTGCGAAGCGAGGTCAGCTTCGTGTTGGACAGGTCGATGGAGGCGAGCTTCGTGCAACCCTGGAACTGCCCGCCATTGCTGCCGGCGTCCACCAAAGACACACCGCTCGGCAAAACGACGGAGGCCAGAGACGCGCAGTCTCTGAACGCGCCGCCCCCCAGCGTGACGCCCGCCATGCCCGACAGGTCGACGGAGGCAAGACCGGTGTTCTGAAACGCCAGCTCCCCGATGCTCTTGACGCCGCCCTGCGGCCACACGACCTCGGCAAGCGCCGTGCAATCCTTGAAGAACCTATCCGGGATAGCGCCCAGCGAGGCTGCGGAAAGGTCAACCTTCTTTAGCTTGGAACAGCCGCTGAACAGACCCGTCGCGGAAGTTGCATCCACGGAGGCGGGCACGGTGTACTCGGTGAGCCCCGTCCCGGCAAACGCGCTAGCGCCAAGCGAGGAGAGCTTGGGAAGACTGATCTCGCTAAGCGACGAGCAGCCGTTGAACGTCGAGCCCGGAACGTCCGCCACGTTGGGGAAGCTCACGCTTTTCAGCGACGAGCAGCCATAAAACGCCGACCCCCCCCCAGGGATTCAACCGCAGGAAGGTCCACGTTCGCAAGCGCCGTGCAGCCCGAGAACGCGGAGGATCCCACCGTCTTCACGTCCGCACCCGAAATGGACGTGAGCGTGGTGCAGCCCTCGAACGCGCCGTCCGCGATCTCCGTGCACCCTTCCTTCACCGTGTACTCTCCGCCGGCGAACGCCTTGGTGACGGAGATGAGCGTGGTGCCGTCCTTGCTGTACAGGATGCCGTCCGCATCGGCCGGGACCACCTCGGTCTGCAGCACGACCTCCTCCTGGCCCTGCGCGTTCGTCCGGCACAGCTGCCCGTAGTTCGCGCTGTCCACGTCGTCGTTGACGTAGAGCACGGAATTGCCCTCGGCCACCGTGATGGACTCGAACTTGCCCTTGAAGTTCGCGAACGAATCGGCCGATATCTCCGTCAGGCTGGCGGGAATGCTCAGCGTCGTATAGGACGACCCGTAAAACGCGTTGCCGCCCACCGTCTTCACCCCTTCGGGGATGACGATGTCGCCCTCTTTCTGCGTGGACTGCACCAGCACGGTCTTGCCCCTGTCGCCCCACATCACGTTGTACGCCTCGCCCACCTCGTACAACCCCGACTTGTCATCGATGGTGAATGCGCTGATGTCGGTCAGAAACGCGCCGGGAGCGATAGTGGTAAGCGATGACGGCAAAGAGACAGTCAGCTGAGGGTGGTACGCATCGTAGTAAGTGAGGTTGGGCATGAAGCCGGCAGGAATGCTCGTCACGCCCTCCCGAACCGCAGCCGAAGCCGACGACCCCGTAGAGGAACCATAGTTAAAATCTGCCCATATCTTGCTGAAGTTATTTTTCCCCGAACCTTGAAGTCCAGAGGGCAGTTGCGCGAACTCAAGGGAAACCGGAAGCCAGGAATTGTAATCGTACCATTCGACAGCTATCAGCGTACCGGCAACCTGGTAAGCCATCCAATCGGAAGCACTGTAGCCGTTGGGAGGGGTAATCCAATCCGGAAGATCTTCGAAGTCATTCCCCCAGTAGTAAGGCGTATACACCATTTCGCCAGACAGGTCTATATCCACCGCGCGACTCTGAGCGCCATCCGTATACGACGCAAGCGCGCCGGAGTCCGAGCCCGAAGCAGAACCGGCTTCGCTTTGCGCTGGCGAGCGCTCCACCGCGCTCGTGCCGCTTGCACTTGCCGTTTCCTCCGATGCGGGTTCGCTCACCAGCTCCGAAGAAAACGCATCCCCCTCGTCGAACCTTTCAGAGACATTTCCCCCAGAAAGCGCCTGGCTACCGGAAGATTCCACGGAAACGCTTTCCGACTCGTGATTCGCATCGTCGGCGTAGGCAACGGGAGCGCAGGAAAACGCCAAAGCGGCAGAAAGGGCTACCGAACTTGCTGCCCGACAGCCCTTTTTGGTTGGCCGCACCATGGCACCTCCTCCTTTCGTATGAACAAACGAAAGGAGGGGTACCGCATCCAGTCAGACACAGCACCCCTCCTCGACTGACGGTGCCCGCCGCGCGCCGCACGGCGGGCGCATTGTTCTCGCTCAGCGGCGAGAAAGCCGGATCATGAGTTCTTGTGAGCGAGACGACCAGGTTCGATCATCCCGAGCGAAGCATGCTTGCGCTAGTAATCTTCGCCCTCGACCCATTCGTCCTCATAGATCTCGCCGACGGACTTCTCGTAACGGTTCAGGTAATCGCTATCGTACACGTAAACCTTGATGGTGCCGGCAAGACCCGCCGACAATTTGGTAATGCTGAACTGACCATTGCCCTCGTCAACGAAGGTGTAGTTCGGATTCAGCGGATTGCCATTTCCGTCCACCGTGGCTGCGACGATGGCCGCCGCGTAATCAGCGGTCGTCTGCGACATGAAGCTGTGCGAGTGGATGGTGATGCCTCCGTTGCTGAACGTACCCGTCCCCTCGAAGATAGCGGTTTCGTTACCGTTAATGTTGTCGGTGATCAGGATGTGGTTCATGCTGCGAGCCTGGGCGCGATCCGTCACCTCGAACGTTGCGGTTTTGCCCGTAACGCCAACCTTCCCGACCGCAATCCCGCTGCCCACGATCGTCTCCGAGTCGGCGTTGCCCATGGCGGCGGCGATGGTGGCGTTGTCGGCGGCATCGGCCTTCACCAGGAACTCGGAGCTGTAGTTAGCCGTCATTCCCTTGGTGTTGGGGCCGATGGTGAACGTCACCGTGTTGCCGTTGATGGCCACGTTGTACACGTCGCGAGCGTACGTGTCCGCGTCGCCCTCGTCGGCGATGGTGCGTCCGGCGATAGTGATGTTGTCCTGCAGGTAGCTCTCCATCGCCCCAGCCTCAACGCCAGACACGCTGGAGCCGAACACGATGGTCGTGTTGATGGTCTGGGCCTCGAGTTCGTACGTGGGATCGTACGCCTTCGCCGTGATCTTGGCGTTGGCGTTGTACGGCACGTCGCTCGCGTACGCGGGGGTGGTGGCCAAAGACAGCGTCAACGCCGCCGCAGCCGCAACCGCCAGGCCAACGATGGGAGCGAACCTGCTCTTGGTCATGCTGATCTGCATACCTTCTCCTTCCGTATCCTCTGCACGCAAAGCGCATGAACGGCCGCCCCTTTCCTCCGCCGGCATGCTTCGGCAAAGCGCCGGCCGGCTTTCCTTGGCCAAAGGAACCTCAAGCCGCTCGGCGTTCGGCAGGCGGACTCTTTTCCTGCCTGGATGACGGAGACGCTTCCGACGGACATTCTGCGGGGCCGGGCCCTGCGGTGCCTGAGCCTGCGGGACCCCGCAACGTCTCGCAGGTGCGCGCAAGAGGCCTTCCGGCCCGTGCAGCACGCTGCGCACGGGGAAGCGAACCGTTATCCTCGTGGGTGGATAATAGGGATGAAATCGAGTTTGTCAACCTGTACCTAGGTACAGGTAACACCCTCTGAACAGGCATTTCTTAGTTATGGATTTTCGAGAAAAAAAATTTTTGCCTTTTTCGGCCTCCAGCGGCCGCAAGAAAGCGCGCGAATCCCCTCCGTCCGCACGCATGCCGCACCCCGCAAGCCCCCGTCATTCGCCCGTCCCCGCCCGCCCCGTCATCCCCGTCATCCGCCAGCAAGCAAGCACAAGCACTCGCACCCACGGCCAAAAAAGGTGGCGTCTGGAGGCGCGCTGTGGTACCATGCGAACCAAGCGGTGCCCCGCCGATCCGGGCAGCATCGTGATAGGTCTAAACCCCGCAGCCCGTCAAAGCCAGCGGGGTTTTCCCTTTCTTACGCTGCTGTTCGCCACCTCCTTCCTGCCGGCGTTGCCGACGCGTCCGCTACTTGCGGCGCTGGCTTATGCCGACGATTCCCAGAA
>NZ_CBDTNW010000011.1:0-6020 GCF_965361815.1 Rubneribacter sp. | reverse complement strand
ACGGTCGCACCATGAGTCTCGTTTGATTAAGGCACGCCAGGCCTCTCGGCCACGATGTTGAACGTGCCGCGTGCGTCTGATCGCGCGCCAACTACTCCCCCACGGGCGTTCGCATCCTAACACGAAGCCAGCGGGGCGGCAATGCTATAATGCGCAATGCACACAAATCGTCACGGTTCCGATACGCCAGTCCGTCAGGAGACGCGATGCAGTTCATTTCATTCAAGAGGCGCAACGACTACGTCGACGATGGCGGCCCGGTCCGCCATCTGGACGACAGCGGGCTTCGCCGTCCGCTCGGCCCGTCCGCTCCGCAGCGCATCGTCATGGGAGCCTTCGTCGCGGCGGCGGCCGTCATCGGCGCCTACCTGCTCTACAGCGTTCTCACCGGCATGCAGGCCGGCGGGAACGTGCAAGCCAGCATGGAGGAGAACCTGGCGCGCGAGGTGCCCTACAACCTGCCCTCCCTTGCCGGGATCGCCACCCTTCCCGACAACGCCGCCATCAAGCAGCAGTTCGTCGATGCCGGAGAGACGGTCTACGATTACACGAGCGAGGAGGAGGCGGCCGTCGGCAAGATGAGGCTCATCAGGCTCCCACCCGACGTGACCGAGCTCGATGCCGCCGCCATGCTCGCAGGCGGAGGCATCGGATCGCTCGACGCCGCCAAGGCGTCGCTGCTGCTCAACGGAGCATGGATGCTCGACGTGGACCGCAGCGAGGGGACCTCTTTGCGCGTGGCCTACGCCGACTTCACGGCCGGCAGCGTGGAGGCGGCCGTGCAAAACGCCATAGCCTCCGAGGGGTTCGACCCTCTGACCACCCCTGAAGGAGGCGCGGGCGTGGACGAGGTGGGCAACACCTACCAGACCGGAACGGTGGACGCGGGCGGCACGGTGGGCACGTGGCAGGTGTCGGCCATCGCGCTCTCCAGCATGTACGACATAGCGGGATTTCCCGACGACGCCGTGTACGTGGGCGTAAGGCTGACCCTCTAGCCTCGTCAAAGTTATTCTTATAGAAAAATAGTAGAAACCCCTGCCCCTGCGGCGGGGGGTTTCCTTTCCTCCCCGCGGACATACCCCGATTGGAAGGCGCGCCGGCCTCGCGCATCATGATGCCCGAGGAGGAAGCCCCATGAAACCAGCACAGCTCATAGCAGGTGCGGCGGGCGCCGCCGTGGCGCTCCAGGCGGTCATGCACGCCGTGCGCGGGCAGGCGGACCTTCTGAGGCCGCCCGGCGCCCAGGGGGAAGGCGACTTCATAGCGCGCTGCGTCAAATGCGGCAAGTGCATGCAGGCCTGCCCCTACCGCGCCCTCAAACCCGCCGGCGCCAACGAGGGCACATCCGTCGGAACGCCCTTCGTCGATCCGCGCGCCCAAGCGTGCCGCCTATGCGAGGACTTCCCCTGCATCGAGGTCTGCCCCACCGGCGCGCTGCGCGACGTCGCCGCGCGCAAAGACGTGCGCATGGGGGTCGCCGTCATCGACGAGGAGGCGTGCATCGCCTTCCAGGGCATGCGCTGCGAGGTGTGCTACCGAGCCTGTCCCCTCATCGACGAGGCTATCTCCATCGACTACCGCATGCGCGAAGGCGACGCCATCCATTCGGTGTTCGCCCCCGTCATCGACGAGGAGGCGTGCGTGGGATGCGGACTGTGCGTGCAACGCTGCGTGGTGGGCGATCCTGCGGTGCCCATCCGCATCGCCTGCGACGCCGAACGGGCGCGCGAACGGGCCGGCTAGCCCGCCTGCCGCCCAGCGCGGCCATCCAGGTTCCGATCCGCCGAACGCGGTGACGATACAAAAGCACGAAGAGTGCGACGAGAAACCGAGAAGGAAGAAGGAGGGGCGTTCATGGACATCACACGGCGAGCATTCGTCAAGGCCACCGCGGTCGCTCTGGCAAGCGCCGCCGCGGCGGGCACCATGTCGTCGCTGGTCGGATGCGCCGCAGGCGGGCAGCAGGGCGCAAGCGCGCCAGAAGGCCGAAAGTACACGGCCGTCTGCCGCTTCTGCGGATGCGGCTGCGGCGTCATCTGCGAGGTGAAGGACAACCGCCTCGTCAGCGTCACGGGCGACCCGGACAACGAGTCCAACCGGGGCCTCAACTGCGTGAAGGGCTACTACCTGGCCAAGCTCCTCTACGGAAAGGACCGCCTGACCGTGCCGCTCATCCGCGACGACAGCTCCACCAAGGGCACGAAGGAGGGCCTGCGCGAGGCCACCTGGGACGAGGCGCTCGACCTGGTGGCGTCCAAGCTGCGCGAGACGTGGAAGAGCGACAAGAGCCGCCTGGCGTTTTGGGGCAGCGGCCAGCAGCCCATCACCGAGGGCTACTGCACGGCGAAGCTTTGGAAAGCGGGGCTTTTGTCGAACAACATCGACCCCAACGCGCGCCTGTGCATGGCAAGCGCCGTGGTGAGCTTCATGAACGTGTTCCAAACCGACGAGCCCGCCGGCTGCTACAGCGACCTTGACGAGGCCGACGTGTTCGTCACCTGGGGCGCCAACATGGCCGAAGCGCACCCCATGCTCTACTCGCGCCTGACCGCGCGCAAGCTCTCCGGCGAAGGCGTGCGCCACTACGACCTGGGCACCATCAAAACGCGCACCTCCGCAAGCGCCGACAAGACGCTTGTCTTCAAGCCCGGCACCGACCTGGCCATCGCCAACTGCATAGCCAACCACCTCGTGCAGAACAAGCTCTACGACGAGGCGTTCGTGAACGACCATCTGCAGTTCAAGCAGGGCACCGAGAACTTGGGCAACCCCACCGACGACGGCTACGACGCAAGCGAAGTGGGCTCGGCGGTGGACAACGTCTCCCCCATCACCTTCGAGGAGTACGCCGCGCGCTTGGCCCCCTACACCTTCGAGCACACCTCCGAGCTTTCCGGCGTGGCGGTGGAGGACCTGCGGGAGCTGGCCGAGGTGTTCGCCGATCCCGACGCGCGCGTGATGTCGCTTTGGACCATGGGCGTGAACCAGCACAACCGCGGCACGTGGATGAACCACAACATCTACAACGTCCACCTGCTCTCCGGGAAGATCGCGCGCCCCGGCTGCGGCCCGTTCTCGCTGACCGGCCAGCCCACGGCCTGCGGCACCGCGCGCGAGGTGGGCACGTTCTGCCACCGCCTGCCCGCCGACCTCCTGGTGGCCAACGCGCAGCACCGCCGCTTCAGCGAGGCTGTCTGGGATCTGCCGGAGGGCTACCTCGACGCCATCCAGAAGCCGGGCTTCCACACGGTCAAGATCTTCCGCGAGATGTCCAAGGGCAACATGGACTTCCTTTGGACCGCGCACAACAACTGGGCCGTCTCCATGCCCAACCTCACGCGCTTCTTGGGCCGCGGCGAGGACAAGCGCGGCATCTTCGACACCTTCATCGTGGTGAACGAGGTGTACCCCACCCTGTCCACCCAATACGCCGACGTGGTGTTCCCCGTGGCGCTGTGGGTGGAGCGCGAGGGGCAGTTCGGCAACGCCGAGCGCCGCAGCGCGGTGTTCGAGAAGGCCGTCGATCCGCCGGGCGAGGCCAAATGGGACCTCTGGGTCATCATGGAGGTGGCCCGCCGCGTGCTCGACGGCGAGCAGATAGGCGGCCAGGACGCCTTCGACCACCTGTTCGGCTTCATCTACGACAAAGACGCCGCCGACTTCAAGGGCGACGACCGCGAGACGAACCGCGCCATCTGGGAGGAGTACCGCATCTTCTCCAACCCCTCCCTCAACGACAAGGCCAAGGCCATCAACGACGATGCGGACGGAGCCTTCGGCGCCAAGATGAAGATGGAGGCCAAGCAGCTGGCCCCCTACGACGAGTACCTGGCGCGCCACGGCCTCACCTGGCCCGTGCGCGAGGTGGACGGCCAGTGGCTGCCCACGAAGTGGCGCTTCTGCTCCGGCGCGCAGGAAGACGGCTTCGACGAGGTGGGCATCGCGCAGTACGGCGCGGAGGGCCTGGCCGGCGGCGTGAGCTTCTACAAGTCCGCCAACATGAAGCCCTCGGTGGTGTTTCGGCCCTACGAGCCACCGGCGGAGACGCCCGATGAGGAGTACCCGTTCTACCTCTGCACGGGCCGTTTGCTGGAGCATTGGCACACCGGCTCTTTGACCAGGCGCATCCCCGAGCTCGACCGCGCCCTGCCCGAGGCCTTGCTCAACGTGTGCCAGGCCGACTGCGACAAGCTGGGCATCAAGGACGGCGACATGGTCAACGTGCGCTCGCGCTTCGGCGAGTTCGACATCAAGGTGTCCACGGCCGGCCGCACCGAACCGCCCGCCGGCGTGGTGTTCGCCCCCTTCTTCGCGGAGGAGACGCTTGTCAACCTGGCGGTGCAGGACACGTACTGCCCGCTTTCCAAAGAACCCGACTACAAAAAGACCTGCGTGTCCATCAGAAAGATAGAGGGGTGAGCGCCATGAAGAAGGCAACGCTTGCCGCGACCGCGGCCCTGACCCTGGCGCTCGGCGCGTCCGCCCTGGCCGGATGCGCGACGGAGGCGCCCGAATCCACCGTGAACGCCGACACGCCCGCCGGCGCGGCGCCCCTCATGCCAAGCACCCACGAGGGCCGCTACGAGAGCCTGGGCGCGAAAGGCTGCTACGGCTGCCACGGCGCCAACGACCAGGCCGACCCGATGCTCACCGGGTCCGTGCCCCTGCCCGCCGACCACTATCAAAACGGCGATCCCGCCACCCAGACGATGGACCCCGTGCGCGAGCAGTGCAACACCTGCCACGTGACGCAGGGCGAATAGGGTTTCGCACCCGAGCGAGGCGGGGTTCGCAAGCTTGCGGACCCCGCCTTTCCAAGACGACGCAAGGAGTGTTCCCATGGTCATTTCCAGCCTGGTCGTAGAGACCGTGCCCGAAAAAACCGAAGAGGTGGCGCGCGAGCTTTCGCGCCGGGAGGGCGTGGAGGTCCACGAGGCGAACGGATGCAAGCTCGTGGTCACCATCGAGGCCGAGACGGTGGACGATTCGCACGGCACCGCGAGCGGATTCATCGCCGTCCCGGGCGTGACCGGCATCAACTTGGTGTACGCCAACTTCGAGGACGACCCCACCTTGCCGAAGGCCGGCGCGCGATGAGCGAGCAGGCCGCCGCGCGGAAACGCGCACGCTGGACAGGGGCGCGCCACGTTGTGCAGGTTGCGGTGCTTGCGCTGTTCATGCTGCCGCTTCTTGCGACGGGCTGGGGGCTGTTCGGCGGATTTTCGGGCGGGGAGGAGCCGGCGCCCACCCCAGCGGAGCTGCCGTTTTTCGGGACCCTTTCCTCCTCGACCGTCTTCGGCGCAGAAACGCTCGACCCGTTTGCGGCATTGCAGGCGGCGTTGGCGTCCAAGACGCTGCCGCTTGCGTGGCTTGCGGCGGCGCTGCCCGTGTTGGCGGTGTACGGCCTTGTGCGCGGACGCGCGTTTTGCGGCTGGGCCTGCCCGGTGAACCTCATGCTTGAGCTGGTGGACGCCCTGCGGCGCAAACTCGGCATCGCGGTGCGCGAAGCGCCCGTGCCGCGCCGCGCGAAGATCGGGGTGGCGGCGGCGGTGCTCGTCCTGTCCGCGATAACCTCCATCCCCGTGTTCGAGGCGTTCTCGCCCATCAGCGCCGTCAACAAGGGCATCCTGCTCGGATCCGCGGCGGGGCTGTGGACGCTGGCGGCCATCGTGGCTGCGGAGCTGTTCTGGGGGCACCGGGTGTGGTGCCGGGCGCTGTGCCCCCTCGGCGGCTTCTACGAGGCGCTTGGCCGCGCAGGGCAGGTCAACGTGCGCATCGACCACGACGCATGCGTGAAGTGCGGCGCCTGCAAAGCCGCGTGCCTGTGCGATCCGGCCATCTTGGAGCCTGCCATCGAAAGGTGCGACGACATCGTGCGCGCGGGCGACTGCATGGCGTGCGGCGCGTGCGTCGACGCGTGCCCGACGCGTGCGCTCTCGATGCGTCTTGGTAGGCCGCGGAAGCAGGCGTGATGCGCGTTGCGCTCGCGAGCTCGGGCCGGACGGGCGCCCGCGCGG